>JAYYUU010000221.1:0-10405 GCA_036343835.1 Candidatus Latescibacterota bacterium
TCGGCTATATTGGCATGTTGCGGGAGAAAGCCTGGGGACTGATGGGGCGCAAAGTGGAATCCGTCGCGGGCGGCGTCGACATCGCCGCCGACGGCGAAAATGTCAGCCTGGGCAAGGCGTGGTTGCGCGCCCCGATTATCGACTGCTCGGTGTCCTTCGGCTGCGTGGTGGTTTTTACCCTGGCCTTTATGATCCTCGGTGCCGCGGTGCTCAGACCCCAGCACATCGTGCCGGAGGGCATGCAACTGCTTTCGGTGCAGGCCGATTTTCTCATCCGTCTACATCCGGCGCTGGTCTATCTGTATCAATTCGGCGTATTTACCGCGTTCTTCGGCACGATCATGGCCGCCTACGAGCTCTATGTGCGCACTACCCACGAGTGTTTCAGACCCATCGTCCGCAAAGTACGCGAGGCGTCGTTGGCAGATATCCGGCCCTGGGTCGTGGGTTATTGCGGTATCGGCGGTGTGGCCATTATGTGGCTGGGCGGGAATCCGGTGGCCATCGTGACCCCGGCGGCGATCTTTGGCGGGGTGCTCACCTGTGGGCTGTGGTGTCTGCTGATGGTTTGGACCGACCGCCGCTTCTTGCCCGAGCCCTTGCGGATGGGATGGCCCCTGGTGGTGCTCAATCTGCTCAGCGGCCTATTTCTCACCGGATGGGGTATCCGCGGCGCCATCGACTTTTTTGCGGGCTGAGACCCCGTTGCGCGTCGGTAGGGACATCTGGGAGCGGGTTGAGACCGTATTGCAAAGCGGCGTTCAGTTGGCCCTGGTCACCACCGGTGGGGGCAGCGAACTGGCCAGTTGGCTTTTAAACCACCCCGGGGCATCGCGCGCCGTCGTCGAAGTGCAGGTGCCCTATCGCGCCGAGGCCCTGGCGGCTTATTTGGGCTCTACCGGACCTCATCGGGTGACAGAACAAACGGCGCGCGATATGGCGGGACGGGCCTTTGGGCGGGCGGTGGCCTTTGCCGGGCAGCGCGAGGGGGTTATCGGCGTGGGCTGCACGGCGGCGCTGGCGACGAGTCGGGAGCGTCGGGGCGACGATCGGGTTTGCATCGCCTTGCGTCTGGCGGGCGAATATCGCTTGTATACTTTGTGCTTCGAGAAGGATGTGGCCGACCGCTTGGCGCAGGAGGAGGTTCTCAGTCGCTTTGCCCTGGCGGTGATTGTCGAGGCGTGCGGTGGCGCGGGTGGGGGTGGGTCGTTGCCCGATTATGCGGAATACTCGCAGCGCGCGCTGTCATTGGATGATCCGCTGGGCCTGCTATTGGATGGCGAGTTGGATCTCGTCGAGATGAGCGCCGACGAGATCTTGCTCCCCGAAGTCGATCGCGACAACCGCCTGCTCTTGCCCGGTTCGTTCAATCCACTGCACGAAGGTCACCAACACCTCGCCGCTGCGGCGGGACGGCTGAGCGGTCGGGCGCCGAGTTTGGAATTATCCGTTGAAAATGTCGACAAGCCGCCCTTGCCCAGGGAGGAAGTCGAGCGCCGGTTAGAACCGCTGCGCGGTAATTTCGCGGTCGTGGTGACGCGGGCACCGACTTTTCTGCAGAAGGCCCGGCTTTTTGGCGGTTGCCATTTTGTGGTGGGATACGATACGGCAGTGCGGTTGTTGCAGGGCAAATACTACGCGGACGGAGAACGGGGCATGGCTGCAGCGCTGGATGAATTGGCAGGGGGTCGTTGTCGATTTTGGGTCGCGGGTCGTTTGCACCGGGGGGTCTATCAGACCCTGGGCGATATGAACTTGCCCCAAGCGCATGCGGCGTTGTTCGCGGCGATTCCCGAGGGGGAGTTCAGGATGGATATCAGCTCGACGGAATTGCGCGCCCGAGCGGAGGGGAATGCATGAGCCCGGCGATACACCACTATATCGATAAGCGCGAAAAGCAATTGGTGCGCAGCTTGCAGGATATGGTCCGCATTGGCACGGTCAATCCACCGGGCTTGGAGTATCGGGCGATGGTGGATCAACTGGCAAAGCGCTGCCAACACCTCGGTATGCGGGCCAGGGTCCACCGCGTCCCCGACGACCAGGTGCGACGGGTGATGGGGACGGCGGACTACCCGCGCTATAATCTGGTGGCTCGCCTGGATGTCGGACGGGCGCAGACCGTGCATTTCAATGCCCACTACGACGTAGTGCCCTGTGCGGGTCGGTGGAGATTCGGCGATCCCTTTGAACCGGGTATTGCCGCCGGTGCGCTCTACGGGCGCGGGTCTGGGGATATGAAGGGATCGATCGCCGCGTTGCTGATGGCGCTGGAGTCGCTGGTGGCCACCGGCGCAAAGCCGGCCTTTAATATCGAATGCTCGTTCACCGCCGACGAGGAGACCGGCGGCGAATTGGGCGCTGGGTGGGTCGTCGGCGAGGGCTTGGTGGACGCCGATTTTGCCATCGTCTGCGAAGGGGCGGCCGGGACTCAGATCGGCTGCGGCCACAATGGGGTGCTGTGGCTGGAGGTCGCCTTAAATGGCAAGGCCGCGCACGCCTCCCGGCCCGAGCAGGGAGTCAACGCCTTTGAGGCCATGGCGGGCACGGTGCAAAAGCTGCAGGACTACAAGGGAAAACTCAAAGAGTTGCGGCGGCGCTATGTCGATTTCGATGGTCAGTTCCGCAATCCCACGCTCAATATCGGCGGTGTTTTCGCGGGTGGAGCTGGCGACAAGATCAATACCGTGCCCGAACGAGCGCGCTTTTCGCTCGATCGTCGCCTGGTGCCCGGCGAGAAGCTCGCCGCGGTCGCGCGCGAGTTGCGGCGCGCGATCAAGCAGGCTGCCGCTGGGCAAGAACTGGTCTCTTGCGAGATCTCGTCGCCCTTGTGTATCGCGCCCTGCGTTGTCGACGCCGACCATTTGCTGCCCCAGTCCTTCGCCCGAGCGCTACAGGTGGTGCGCCGCCGCGCCGCCGGCTATCGGGTGGCCTCGGGTTTTACCGATCTGCACTACTTCGTCGTCGAGGGGGGATTGCCCGGCATTGGCTATGGGGTGAAGGGCGAGCACGCCCACGGCGTCGACGAGCGGGTGCGGGTGCGCGACCTGGTGCTGACCGCTCGCACCTACGCCGAGTTTATGCTCCGCGGCTTCGAGGGCCATTGAGCGAGCTGGCGCGGCGTTTCGCGTGGACGGCCTATGATCACCTCGGCGGGCTGGTCGGCTACAATTTGCTGTGGAGTGCGTTTAGCATTCCCTGGATCGGGGGCGCTTATGTGCTCTTGCAACTCGGGTTTGCCGCGGGGGGATTTTTTCTTCCCGCAGCATTGCTCGTAGCTGGCGTGCTGGTATTCGGTTCGCCGGCTACGGTATTGCTCTTTGTCGCCGGGACGGCCTGGGCGCGCGGACGGGATTTGGGGCTGGGGGAGGTCCTAACAGCCGGACGCACTTTCTTCTGGCGAGCTTTAGCGCTGGGTTTTTGCACGACGGTTGCCACGGTGTTGATTCTGGTCAATATGATCTTTTATCAGCAATTAGGCGGCTGGTTGGGCGCGCTATTAAGCGGGTTAATGGTCTGGTTCCTGCTGCTTGTGGGAATGATTGCGGCATACGTTTTTCCGGTGCTGGTGACGCAGGAGGGGTCGGTCTGGTCGACGCTGCGCCAGAGTTTGTTATTTGCGGCGGACAATATCAAGCACTCCTTGGTTTTGCTATTGGCAGCAGGTCTGTTTATGGGTGTCGGTCTGGCCTCGGGCTTGGGGTTGTTCTGCGGTGCGCTGGCGGCTTGGGCACTGCTGGTCAGTATTGGATTTCGCGCGCTATTGCCCAAATACACCGGTGAGGCCCTGCCCGTTGAAGGGCCGCGTCGTTTGCGCGAACTGATTCGACCCTGGGAGGCCTGAACTATGGATTTGGCCAAACTGGTAACGGGCCGCGAAATGACCGAGGTCGATCGCCGCACCATCGCAGAGGCGGGCCTATCCGGCGTCGAGCTGATGGAACGGGCTGGCGCCGAGGTGGTCGCGGCGATTGCGGCGCGCTGGGATGGTCTGGCCGGGTTGCAGGTAGTGGTGCTCTGTGGCAAGGGCAATAATGGCGGCGATGGCTTTGTCATCGCCCGGCTCTTGGGCGATGGAGGAGCTGGGGTCCGCGTTTTTCTTGCAGCGGAACGGGACGCCGTGCAGGGCGATGCCGCCGAACATCTGCGTCGCTACGAGCAAGTCGGGGGCGTGGTCGCAGCGACGGGCGAAGATTTATCCCCCCTCGACGCGGCCATCGCCCAAGCCGATTTGGTCGTCGACGCGTTGTTGGGGACCGGGTTGCAAAGCGCGCCCCGGTCCGCAATAGCTCGCGTAATAGAACGGGTTGCGGCAGGGCGGTGTCCGGTGGTGGCGGTGGATCTGCCTTCGGGGGTGGAGTCCGCTACCGGTCGGGTTCAGGGCGCGTGTATCCAGGCGGTATTGACCGTGACCTTCGGCCTGGCCAAAGTCGGTCAGGTGTTCTATCCGGGCCGATCTTATTGCGGGACATTGCATCTGGCCGATATCGGTTTTCCCACAGATATCGTCCAGAGCACTCCGGCGACGGCCCTGCTATTGAGCGCCGATGGCCTCGGGTCGCTCTTGCCGCAACGGCGGGGCGATGCGCACAAGGGCAGTTGCGGGTCGGTCGCGGTGGTGGCCGGCTCGGTGGGGATGACGGGGGCCGCAGCACTGGCGGCGGATGCAGCCCTCCGCAGCGGGGCCGGCCGCGTCAGCCTGGGAGTGCCCGCAAGCCTCAACGACATTCTCGAAGTAAAGTTGTCCGAAGTGATGACCGTGCCGCTGCCCGAAGTGCGCAAGCGCCGCTGTCTGTCGCTGCGGGCCCTGGGCGAGGTGCGCGATTTGCTGCTGAGTGCCGATGTCCTGGCGCTGGGACCGGGGTTGGGCCGCTATCGCGAAACGGCGGAACTGGTGCGGCGATTGGTGATCGAGACCGAGCTACCCCTGGTCTTGGATGCGGATGGACTTAATGCTTTCGCCAGTGTCGCCGATCTATTAAAAGGTAGATCTGCACCATTAGTCCTCACCCCCCACGTGGGCGAATTTGCCCGGTTGAGCGGTTTGGCCAAAGAGCAGATTCTGGCCGCGCCCATCGCCGTGGCCAGAGATTTTGCCGCCGATTTCGGCTTGACGCTGGTGCTCAAGGGGGCGCCTGCGGTCGTAGCTATGCAGGATGGGCGGGTGGCCGTCAACTCCACGGGCAATCCGGGTATGGCCACCGCCGGGTCGGGCGATGTACTGACCGGGGTGATCGCCGGTCTGATCGCCCAGGGCGTAGACGATGAGGCCGCCGCCTGTCTGGGGGTCTATCTCCACGGTCGGGCTGGGGACCGCGCGCGCGACCAATTGGGGGAGTGGGGGCTGCGGGCGGGCGATCTGGTTGCCGAGATTCCCCAGGCTCTGGTGGAGACCTGGGGCGCTGCGGCGCAATCTACTTGACATCCCAGAGGTGATGCTGTAATGTATGAGAGATTTCAACCGACGGGATAGCAGGCTGTATTCTCTCTGCCTCAATCGGTTATAACTGTATTGTAGAAACCGATTTAGCTCATAGATCACAAGCCATGGCCAACGTTAAAGACGCCATTGAAGAAATGATCGAAGAGTCCTATTTACTCGGGCTCTCCGAAGACGAGATTCGCGAGGACTTCCGGCGTTTTATCGACACCTGTTATACCGTCATTCAGGCCAATGTGAAAAACCGCGAGGCCATCAGTGGGTTGGCTGAAGATCTGGCGCGCGAAAAAACCTGCATCCTCATCGCCGACCACTCCGGCGAAGAGGAAACGGCTTTCGAAGAAGAGGGCGAGGTGAAGGACCCGCAGGAGGCCTTTGCCGAGAAGGTCGCGCGACGCAAGCGCATGATACTCAAGGCCATCGCCGACTACGATCCCCAACTGGTTCGCCTCATCGACGAACAGCGCTTTCAGGGCGAAATAAAGGAAGTGGTCCGCCCCAAGTTCAAGCTCAAGACGGGCTACAACTGGGAGCACCACCGCCAACTCCTGCTCAAATTTGGTTATGCCACTACGGTCGTGCTCATCATTTTGCTCATCTATCTGGGGTTCATCCAGAATCCCTGATGGGCAGGCGATCCCGGCCTACAATCGCTCCCCTCCCTTTCCAACTCGTTCTAAACTTCCTACATTTTTTTCAGCCGGAGATGCGTGTGCGCATCCCTATTTTTGTACGCGGACGCGCCATCCCGCGTCCGTTGAGGCGCTGAAAGCACTTCGATGCCCAGACGCACCGATATTCAAAAAATAATGCTCATTGGTTCGGGGCCGATTGTCATTGGCCAGGCCTGCGAGTTTGATTATTCCGGCACCCAGGCTTGCAAGGCCCTGCGGGAAGAGGGCTATGAGATCGTGCTGGTCAATAGCAACCCGGCGACGATCATGACCGATCCGGAAACCGCTGATCGGACCTATGTCGAACCCATCACCCCCGATATTTGCGCCAAAATCATCGCCGTCGAAAAGCCCCAGGCGCTATTGCCCACCCTCGGCGGCCAGACCGCGCTCAACACCGCGGTGGCGCTGGCGGAGGAAGGGGTCCTCGCCGAGTATGGCGTCGAACTAATCGGTGCCCAATTAGACGCGATCAAGACGGCGGAAGATCGCGAACTCTTCAAGGCGGCGATGGACCGGGCCGGGCTCGATATGCCGCGCGGATTCTTTGTCCACAACATGGAAGAGGCGCAAAAACACCAGGTGGAACTGGGCTATCCGACCATCGTTCGCCCCTCGTTCACAATGGGCGGATCGGGAGGGGGGATCGCCTATAATGCGGAGGAGTTCGAAAGGATCGCGAGCCACGGGATAGACCTGAGTCCGATCGACGAGGTGTTGATCGAGGAGTCGGTTCTCGGTTGGAAGGAATACGAACTGGAGGTCATGCGGGACCACAACGACAATGTGGTCATCATCTGTTCGATAGAGAATTTCGACCCAATGGGCGTCCACACCGGCGATAGTATCACCGTGGCCCCCGCGCAGACCTTATCGGATGTGGAGTACCAGCTGATGCGCGACGCGGCCATCCGCGTCATCCGCGAGATCGGGGTCGACACCGGCGGGTCCAATATCCAATTTGCGCTCAATCCCAAAGACGGCCGGATGATCGTTATCGAGATGAACCCCAGGGTCTCGCGCTCCTCGGCGCTGGCCTCCAAGGCCACGGGCTTTCCCATCGCCAAAATCGCCGCCAAACTGGCGGTCGGCTATAGCCTGGACGAGATCCGCAATGATATCACCCGCGAGACGCCGGCCTCCTTCGAGCCGACGATCGACTATGTGGTGACCAAGATTCCGCGCTTCACCTTTGAGAAATTTCCCAACACCCCCGACGAGCTCGACACCCAGATGCGCTCGGTGGGGGAGACCATGGCGATAGGGCGGACGTTTAAGGAGTCGCTACAGAAGGGATTGCGCTCTTTAGAGACCGGGCGGGCGGGTTTTGGCGCCGATGGCAAAGACCTGGATCCCGCCAAGGTCTCCGATAAGGAACTGCGCGAGAAGTTGAGTCGTCCCAACTCCCAGCGCATATTCTATCTGAAACTGGCCATCGACAAGGGCTATACCCACGAGCAGCTCTACCACCTCACCGGCATCGACCCGTGGTTTCTCGATCAGCTCTACCAACTCTCCGAGCTCGAGTGGCGGCTCAAGCGGGAGGATTCGCTCGAAAACGCCGCGTTATTGCGCCAGGCCAAGGAGTGGGGTTTTAGCGATCGCCAGCTGGCGCATCTCAACGAGTGCGACGAGCTGAGCGTCCGCAAGCGCCGCCGCGAACTGGGCATCCGCCCGGTCTACAAGACGGTGGACACCTGCGCCGCCGAGTTCGAGGCCCATACCCCCTATCACTACTCGACCTACGATCGCGAGGACGAATCGCGGCGTTCGGATAAAAAGAAAATCGCCATTCTCGGCGGGGGACCCAATCGCATCGGCCAGGGGATCGAATTCGACTATTGCTGCGTACACGCCTGTTTCGCGCTGCGCGAAGACGGCTACGAGACCATCATGGTCAACTCCAACCCCGAGACGGTGAGCACCGACTACGACACCGCCGACAAGCTCTACTTCGAGCCATTGACGGTCGAAGACGTGCTGCATATCGTCGAGCGCGAAGAGCCCGACGGGGTGATCGTCCAGTTCGGCGGGCAGACCCCGCTGAATTTGGCGGCTGAGCTCGAGCGCGAAGGCGTGCCCATTATCGGCACCTCGCCCAGCAGCATCGACCTGGCCGAGGATCGCGAGCGCTTCGGCAATTTGCTGCGCGAGCTGGATATCCGCCAGCCCGAAAATGGCATGGCGGCCAATTTCGCGGAGGCGTGCGAAGTCGCCGAGCGGATCGGCTATCCCGTGCTGGTGCGGCCCTCCTATGTGCTGGGCGGGCGGGCGATGGTCATCGTCTACGATATCGGTCGTCTCGAAACCTATATGCAGGAGGCCATCGGGGTTTCGCCCGAACGGCCGATCCTCATCGACCGCTATCTCCAGAGCGCCGAGGAATTCGATGTCGACGCAGTGGCCGATGGAATGGATGTGGTCGTCGGCGGGATCATGCAGCACATCGAGCACGCCGGGGTGCACTCGGGCGATAGCGCCTGCGCCCTGCCGCCCTACAATACGCCCGCAGAACAGGTTGAGACGATGCGCCAGTACACCCACGCACTGGCACGGGGTCTCGATGTGGTGGGGCTGATGAACGTGCAATACGCCATCCACCGGGACCAGGTCTACGTGATCGAGGTCAATCCCCGCGCTTCGCGCACCGTGCCCTTTGTCAGCAAGGCCATCGGTCGGCCGCTGGCCAAGATCGCCGCGCGGGTGATGGTCGGCAAGAGCCTGCGCGAACAGGATTTCACCGCGGAGGTGGTGCCCGCGCACGTCTCGGTCAAGGAAGCGGTGCTGCCCTTTATAAAATTTCCCGGCGCCGACAGCCTGTTGGGCCCCGAGATGAAGTCCACCGGTGAGGTCATGGGCATCGGCCCCGATTTTGGTACGGCCTTCCTCAAGGCGCAGATGGGGGCCGGCTCGCTCTTGCCGGCGCGCGGTCGAATTTTTATCAGCGTCGCCGATTGCGACAAGGAGGAGGTGGTGCCGATCGCCCGCAAGCTGAGCGAGGCCGGTTTCGAATTGGTGGCGACCCAGGGCACGCGCGATTTTCTCGCCGAACACGGTATCGAGACCGAGATCGTGCGCAAGGTCCACGAGGGCCGTCCGCATATCGAAGACGAGATTCGCAGTCGGCATATCGACCTGATCATCAACACCCCCCTCGACGAGACCTCGCAATACGACGACTTCGTAGTGCGCCGGGCCGCGGTGATGAACAACGTGCCCTATACCACGACCCTAGCCGGGGCCAGGGCCGCCGCCGCCGGCATCGAAGCCCTGCATCGCGCCGAAATGAGCGTGCAATCGCTGCAGGACTGCCATCGGAGCTGAAAGGGATGGTCGGGTGATGCCCGCGCGATCTCGCCGCTTTGGCGCTTTGGTGCCGCTGCTTTTGGCTTGTTGCCTGTCGGCATCGGCCTGCGTCTACTTCAATACTTTCTACAATGCCAAGAAGTTTTTTCGCCAGGCCGAAAAAGAGCGGCAAAAACACGAAGAGATCTATGCCGGCTGGGCGTTTGACGGAGCCGGACCCGAATTGCAGCGGCAGCGATCGACCCAGGCCGACCAGCTCTACGACAAGGCGGCGCGCAAGGCCTCCAAGGTCCTCGACAAATATAAGGAGAGCGACCTGGTCGACGACGCGATGTTCCTGATGGCCAAGGCCTTCTACTGGCGCGGCGAATATCTGCGGGCCGTGCAGTCCTTTCGCGATCTCGAAACCAATTTTCCCGCCAGCGAATTTTACGACCAGGCTCGCTATTGGCGCGCTCAGTGTCTCGAGGCGCAGCGGATCTACAACCAGGCGCAACAGCTCTATCGCGCGCTGCGGGAGGAAGCCGCCGAAGAGGTTGCGGTCCAGGCGGGGTTGCGGCTGGCCGAAATGGCCTTCGATCGCGGGGATTACGTGGCGGCGATCCAGGAGTTCGGGGCGACGCTCGAATCCCACCCCAAATCCGCATTGCGCGCCCAATTGTGGTTGCGATTGGGCGAGGTGCAGATGGCGCTGGAGGACCAGACCCGGCTCGACGAGGCGCTGGAGTCCTTTAGCCAGGTGTTAAAAGCCGGTCCCGATCGCGATCAGGAATACCGCGCCCGGCTCAATAGCGGCAGCGCACACGATGCACTGGGCGATGAGGAAGCCGCGCTCGAGGCCTATATCGGGCTGCTCAAAGAGGGCAAGTTTCGCAATTACGAGGGGCGCACGCGATTGTTGATCGGCGAGTCCTACCAGGATCGCCACCTGCTCGATGAAGCACGCGCCGAATACGAACAGGTCCGCGACGACTTTCCCGGCACT
>JAYYUU010000222.1:0-5071 GCA_036343835.1 Candidatus Latescibacterota bacterium
ACAGGCCGCGGGTCCCTTGCCCGTTGAGCCACACCGGGCCGGTTTTGGGCAGCCGCAGCGCCGCTTCGGTGGTGAAGGATCCCTTTTCCGGATAATTTTTGCTTGCTTCGCCCAGGTGGCTGGCGAGCCCGCCCACGGCGTCGTCGGACATAAAACACGAACCGGTGGTGAATCCGGCCTCGTCGTGACCGGCGGGCCATACGACCGTGCCCTGCCCAAGGAGCTGCTCGGCGACTTGCCACAGTGCCCGGGGGGCCAGGTCGAGCAGCAGTTCTTCGGCCCCGTTGCGGATGTAGAAGCGGTGGCCTTTGCCGTTGAAATAGGGTTCGCCGCCGATGGCGGGTCGTTGCGCGCTTAGTTCGGCACTTTCCTCTTCGGTGATATGACCCCAGGTGGAGGGGTCGTCCCTTTGCATGCGGGGCAGGTTGGCCGCAATGGTTGCCCACATTTCGTCGCGGGCCTGGCGGCAGAGTTCGGGGTCGAGCACTCCTGGGAGCACCAGAAAGCCATCGCGTTTGAACTGGGCGATCTGGTTTTCAGTCAGGAGCTCGACTTGTTTTGCGCTTGGGGTGGGCGTTGCCATGTTTTTCCTTTGGTTGACTACTAGTTAAGAACCCCTGGGCTTTGTTTGCCGAAGGCGTGGATATCGGCGCCGGGCATGTCAGTCGGCATCTCAGCCCTCACCAAGGCGAGCTTGAGTATGGCGCGGCGCGATCGGCGACACCTGAAAAAGCGCGCGCGGCATTAGAAAAGGTCCTCGTCCCCTTCGACGAATACGCCTTCGACGCCGACCAGTGCGCCCGCTTCTACGCAGCAACCCGCAGGAGCTTGGAGCAGCAAGGTCAGGTTATCGGGGCCATGGACCTGCTCATCGCCGCCCACGCCCTGGCCCTGCTGGCGACCCTGGTCAGAGCAACAATATCCGGCACTTCAGACGGATACGAGATCTGGCAGTAGAAAACTGGACCGCCTGAGCGCCGGTATTGCTGCTAAGTAAGTCGCACCACGTCCTCTTTGACGATTTCCTTGACCTCGGTGTAGTGGGCGGGAGCTATCAATTCCCTGGTTTCGGGCGACAGGCGGTCGTGCAGGATCTCCGGGACGTAGGGCTGGCCTTTGAACTGGGGCCGATAGCGCAACACCAGGACCCGACGCCGGCGGTCTTTGGGTTTCCACTGCAAGGTCCCGTGGGCCAGCATTTCCGTCATTACCACCGCATCTCCGGCCCGCGGCGTCACATTGACCACCCCGGCGGGCAGATCTTCGAACTCGGCGGTGACTCCGCCATTGAATAGCTCGGGCGGTCGGGTGAAGGCCGCCTTGTGCGAGCCCGGGACTACGAGCAGGCCGCCGTCGCCGGGGAAGACATCGTCGAAATAGGGAAAGATGACGAAGTCGTCGCAGAAGATGCGGCCTTCGCGAGTGTCGTAGCGCGTGCTTTGCCAGCCATAGTCTTCGCGGGCGCAGTGTAGACGCAATGGCTCGTGCTGGTGGCTGTCCACCAAAAGTGTCCCCCGACTAAACGCCGGTCGGTCGTGGGCGAACTCCTTGATGATCGGCCACAGTTTAGGGTGCACGGTCAGCGCTTCGAGGGATTTGTCGAAGGCGAAGCCATTGTCGTAGCTCTTGCCGTCTGCAGAGCGGGAAAAGCCCTCGGGCAATTCGTCATCGGGCGTGGCGATATAGTGGTCGATGGCCGTCCGGGCGGCGGCCAGTTCGCCGTCGCTGAGCACGTTGGGGATGTGCAGAAAGCCGTGGAGGTCGAAGAGGTAGCGCTGGGCGGGGGTCATGGGTTATTCCTGTCTTTATGCTGCTGTCCTTGGTTATTATTTCTTATATTTTAGCCTTTAGCACCGAGTAAGTCCAGGAGGCAGGATATGATCTATGCACGAATCTTGGCGTGCTTGGCCGCGCTGATCCACACCGCGGCCGAAGCCGAAATAACCCTCTGGAAAATCGGCGGTAGCGGTCTCGAATGGGCCAAATACGACTCGGTCGCCATTCTCGTCGACCAAAGCACCGCGCCGGGGGCACTACAGCCCATCTATATCAGACCCGACCGCTCCGTGTTCTCCTATCTCGCCAATTGGGGCGATTGGAACCCCCGCGAGCTGGGCTATGTCGACGACGAGAGACCGCGGGTCGCCGTCGGCAGCATCGCCGATATGGTGAAAAAAATCACCGATAGGTAGTTTATCAAGTTCGGCAAACCGGATGCGCAGATGTTTATTTTCGCCTACGAGCACACACAGCGGGCGATGGAGATGGGGAAGGAAAATATCCTGATGGTCGGCGATACGCTATTTACCGATATCATTGGCGGCAACAAATTCGGGATCGATACGGTCCTGGTGCTCGCGGGCAATACCCTGCGGGAATCTGCGCGCGAACAGATCCATTCGCTGGGGATTCTCCCGGATTATATTTGCGAGAGCGCGGTGATCGATTGATGGAGTGCTGGGGCCTATGGGTGGGAGGCCACGAGAGATTGGAGATCCAATGAGCGAAAAGATGTATCGCGGGGCGGTGATCGGCCTGGGGATTATGGGAGAAGTTGCCGATGGCCTCGGCGGTCGGAGTCCGGAGTGGTATCCGCCCTGTAGTCACGCCGACGCCTATGAGATGCACCCCAGAGTCGATCTGGTCGCCGGTGCGACCCGCGATCCCGACCGTCAAGCCCGGTTTCGCGAGAAACGCGGCAAAGCCGTATACGGCGATTATCGCCAGCTGCTGGAAAAGGAGCGGCCGGATCTGGTGAGCATCGCGACCCCGGCGACGGTGCATGCGGAAATGGTGATCGCGGCGGCCAAAGCCGGCGTTAAAGCCATCTGGTGCAAAAAGGCGATGGCCGTAAGCCTGGACGAGTGCGATCAGATGATTGCGGCCTGTGAAAAATCCGGTACGGTACTGTGTATCAACCACCAGCGTCGTTGGGACGACCGCTATCAGGCGCTGCGCCGGCTATTGCAAACGGGCGAGATCGGCAAATTGCAGGCGATCCAGATAAGTTTCGGTCGAGGTCGGCTGTGTCGCGGGGGCAGTCACGCCTTTGATCTGGCGCTGTATTTTGCGCAGGAGGATATCGCCTGGGGGTTGGGCTGGCTCAGCGATCCCGACGCCTTTGATCCGAGCGGCACGGGGGTGTTCGAAACGAAGTCGGGGATCAGGATCGCGATTGATGGGGCGGTGGGCATGAATCATCGCTATTGGATAGACCTGGTCGGCGATGGGGGTTTGGTGAAGCTGGTCAACGACGGTGCCAATGTGCAGTTGTGGACGCCGGATGAGCGGGAACACTGGCTTGATTTTAATGCGTTGAGCCAGCGGATCCTCCACTCGAACTATCCGATTCGCAACCCCTTACTCAATGCGGTGGACGATATGATTCACTGTGTCGAGAACGAGGTCCAACCGCAATCCAGTGGGCGCGATGGTCTGATGGCGTTTGAGATGATCGTGGCGATCCATCTGTCGCACAGGGCGAATAAGCAGGCGATCGAATTTCCCGTGGCCGAGCGCGGGTTTGAGGTGCCTTCGAATTAAGCAGCGGTCTGCAGAGCCCTGCGGGCTGTCGCGCGGCGGCGCCGACCGTGGATCGGCGTTGCCTAACAGCAGCCCGACCGCCAGGATCTGGCCCCTGTTAGGCGCCGGGCCCGCGATCGGCTCGCTCGCGCCTGGAGCGCACTAGGAGGGTTAAGACGGCTGCTAAGGGCCCGACATTTACCGCAGGATCTGAGCGTGCAAAAGGTCAAAAACGTACCCGTGTGGGGCGTCCCCTTAGAAAATGCCGTCGAGCAGATGGCCGCTTGCGCCGGCAATGCCGAGTACGTGGCATTGATGGCCGATCATCACCTGGGATATTCGGTGCCCATCGGCGGGGTGTTGGCCTACGACAATCAAGTCAGCCCGTCGGCGGTCGGCTTCGATATCGCCTGTGGCAACAAGGCCGTCCGTCTCGACGCGGAGGCCGACTATGTCCAGGGCCATATCGCCGAGATTATGGACGAGATTTTCGCGGTGATCTCATTTGGGATCGGTCGCAACAATCCCGAGCCGGTCGAGGCGGAGTTATTCGCTTCGCCGACCTGGGATGATGTCCCCGTGGCGGGCGAGTTGCGGGCATTGGCGCGAGAGCAATTGGGCACGGTCGGATCGGGGAATCACTATGTGGACGTGTTTGTCGACGGGGGTGGCGCGGTGTGGGTCGGGGTGCACTTCGGCTCGCGCGGTTTGGGGCACAAACTGGCGACCCACTTTGTCAAAGCCGGCGGCGGCAAAGACGGGATGCACGTGGCGCCGGTGTGCTTCGATCTCGATGGCGAGTTGGGCCAGCAGTACTGGGCGTGTATGGAGTTGGCCGGTCAATATGCCTATGCGGGGCGGGACTGGGTCTGCGACCGGGTGGCGGAGATCGTTGGCGGGGGCGTGGTGGACTCGGTGCACAACCACCACAATTTCGCCTGGAAGGAGCGGCACTTCGACCGAGATCTGGTCGTAATCCGCAAGGGGGCCACGCCGTGCCAGCCGTGCCAGCGCAGTTTTGTCGGTGGTTCGATGGGGGATATTTCGGTGATTATCGAGGGCCGGGAGGCGCCCGAGAGCGCGTCGGCGCTCTATTCGACGGTGCACGGCGCCGGGCGGGTGATGTCGAGGACCCGGGCCGCCGGCCGCAAGCGCTGGCGCAAGGGCAAGCTCGAGGTCAAAAGCAGTGGGCAGATCAGCCGCGCGATGATGGAGCAGTGGATCGCGGAATTCAATCGCGTCGAGTTGCGCGGTGCCGGCACCGACGAGTCGCCCCATGTCTATAAGCGTCTCCCCGAGGTGCTGGAGTTTCACGAGGCGACGATCAAAGTTTTGCACAGCCTGATGCCGATCGGCGTGGCGATGGCCGGAGCTGACGAGTTCGACCCCTATAGAGATTAGCTGGGAGAAGGCGCTGGACATTGGGGTGCGCCTCGCGCTGCGGTGCGGGGGGCTTGTCTCCGGGCAAAATCGGCCGTCCGCGGGCTTGTGGTGGGCCGCCGCAGCGCCGTGCGGAGTACCGCCGTGGCGAGCGGGAGCGGGGCGCTAT
>JAYYUU010000223.1:0-6433 GCA_036343835.1 Candidatus Latescibacterota bacterium
ATATTGAAGGGCGTGATGCCTTGCTATTCGACGATGAAGTTCTGACGGGTGGATCGATGATGGAAGCGATCCGCATACTCAAGGATAGGGGAGTGCGGCGGATAATGGCGGGGTGCACCCATGGCGTATTTTCGGGGCGAGCATTGGAGCGAATAGACGCATCTTCTGTAGAGGTTTTTGCCACGACCAATTCCATCCCCCTGCCCGCAGACAAACCACGGCGCAAGATCGAAGTATTGAGTGTGGCCAGATTGTTGGGGGATTCGATAAAAGCCATCCATCACGGCGAATCTGTTAGCCGCCTAATCAGTTAAAGGAGTTGGATTTATATGCCTAGTAAGCTGAGTATTATCAGTGAATTGTGGGATTTTATGAGGGTGAGAAAGAAGTGGTGGTTGGGGCCGATTTTCACCACTTTGATTTTGCTGGGGTTGTTGATTGTCATGACTCAGGGGTCTGCGGTCGCACCATTTATATACGCATTGTTCTAATACAACTAAAATTGACATATAAGCATATTTATGTAAACCCATAACAAATTGACAGTTAAGGTGATCATATCTATGTTTTGGAAACATCAACTTAACTATTGTCTAAATCATGTCTGCCG
Source organism: Candidatus Latescibacterota bacterium (assembly GCA_036343835.1). Classification (GTDB taxonomy): domain Bacteria; phylum Latescibacterota; class UBA2968; order UBA8231; family UBA8231. The sequence goes on from JAYYUU010000223.1 coordinate 611, forward strand.
AGTGCGAAAATGCGCGTATTTTAATATCGGGACGAGTCCAGGGGGTTGGCTATCGGTATTTTGCAAGACTGCGGGCAGAGATACACCGTATAACAGGTTATGTGCGGAATCTGCCCGATGGTAGCGTAGAAGTAGTGGCGGAAGGATCTCGGGATGCATTGGATAGCTTTATCAAAGATTTGGCGCTGGGGCCGGATGGGGGCAATATACGTGATTGCCAGGTCAATTGGCGGCCCATAACTCGCCTCTACCAGGATTTTACGATCAACTATTGAAGGCCCTATGGAACTCGACCATTTAAAGAGTCTTATCCGCGACGTTCCGGATTTTCCCAAAGCAGGTATATCCTACAAAGACATCACCACCTTACTCAAGGATCCTGCGGGTCTCAAGGCCGCGATTTGCGCGATGCTCGGACCTTTTGCTGACGCAGGGGTGGAATTGGTCGTGGGGATAGAATCCCGCGGTTTTATACTCGCCACTCCGCTGGCCATCGATTTGGGATGCGGTTTTGTTCCGGTGCGCAAGCCCGGTAAATTACCCGCGCAGACCTTGCGGCAGGAATACGATTTGGAATACGGCAGCGATGCGGTAGAAATACACGCCGATGCCATCGCGCCGGGACAAAAAGTACTGGTTGTCGATGATGTTTTGGCCACGGGGGGGACCTTGGCGGCCACGGGTCAGCTACTCGAAAAACTGGGTGCTGAAATCGTTGGCATCAGCGTTTTGGCCGAGTTGAGTTTTTTGCAAGGGCGGGAGCGATTGCCCGAGTGCCGATTGGAAAGCGCGATTGTCTACTAAGCAGATGGAGATATTATATACTTATGGCGGGTGAAAGTAAGAAATTGAGCAAAGAAGAAATCAGGGAAGACGAGTTTGTCGAATGGATAATGGAGGCCGTCGAATACATCAAGGACCGCTCGCAAATTTTTACCGGCGGATTAGTCGGGCTGATAATCGCAATTATGGCGATTAATTATTTCGTCGAATCCAGGGAAGCGGCCAAGGTTGAAGCGGCCACCTTACTCGGCGATGTACTATTGGCCGAGCAAAGTGGTCAATTGACCGAAGCGATGCGTTTGGCCGAGCAGTTGGTGACTTCCTATCCCGGAGCACCGGCGGCTGGTCATGGAGTAGTGCTCCTGGCCAATCTCCACTATGCGCAAGGTCGCTTCTCCGAAGCGAGAAGCTACTATCGCAACTATCTCGACAACTACGAAGCCGTAGATGTATTGGCCTATGCGGCTCAGAGCGGACTTGGCTCCTGTCTCGAAGCCGAGGGACAGCTAATGGCGGCGGGGCAGCACTACGAAGCCTACGCGGCACGAGAAGTCGGGACGATCCGCGAAGCTATGGCACAGATGGAAGCGGCCCGCGTATACGGATTGGCTGGCGACGGCAAAAAGCAACGCAAATTACTCGAAGCGGTCAGTCGTAAATTTTCGCGATTTCCGATTGCTGCCCAGGCCCGTTCGACGATGGGCATGCTCTAGGCGCGGGCGGGTCGGCATATGGGCAATGAGCTAAAAGTGTTCGCCGGGCAGAGCAATCCCGCGCTGGCCGAGGGCATTTGCCAGTCGTTGGGCATCGACCCCGGCCTGATCGAGTTTCTCAGTTTTAGCAACGAGAATATCAAAGTTAAAATCTGTGAGAATGTGCGGGGTTGCGATGTATTCTTTATCCAGACTTCCTGCCAACCCGTCAGCGACTACTTGATGGAATTGCTCATTGCTCTAGACGCGTTGAAATACGCATCAGCCGGGCGTATTACCGCCGTGTTGCCCTATTATCCCTATGCCCTGGCCGATAGCAAAGACGAACCGCGGATTTCAATCGCTGGCCGCCTGGTGGCCGATCTCATAGCCGAGTCCGGTGCGGATCGGATTCTCACCATGACCCTGCACAGCCCGCAAATAATGGGCTTTAGCCGGATTCCCGTCGATCAATTGAGCGGCGTCCCCACCATCTGCGCCCATTACACCGACCTCGATCGGGGCCAGTTGGTCGTCGCAGCTCCAGATATCAGTCGGGCCAAGGTCACCGAAGCGTATGCCAAGCGGTTGGGCTTGCCCCTGGCCGTGATCGACCGGCGCATGGGAGGGGATGGCAGTGTGCGGGTACATGGGGTAATCGGTGAGGTGGCAGACCGCAATGTGGTTTTTTTCGATGATGAGATTATTACCGGGACTTCGATCATAGAGGGGGCTGCCGCCGTCAGGGATCGCGGTGGGCTCAAGGTTTACGCCGGTTGTGTTCACGGTACCCTGACCGAGCAGACGATAACTCGGCTCGATCAATCCGGTCTCGAGGAACTGGCGATTACCGATACGATCCCCTTGCCCGCTGGAGAGCACAATCCCAAGGTCCGGGTTTGTTCTGTAGCCTCGCTCTTTGCCAATGCCATTCGCGCCATCCACGAAGAAACATCGATCAGCGCCCTGTTCAATTAAGCGCTCGCGCGCTGGCCATAATCAGCGAGGAGGCATAAAATGCTGGCCCTACTTGCCGCCAACGCCTACCTGGGCATAGCAGATGCCAATGTAGGACATATCTATTGGTTTCTCGCTGCTTTCGCCGTGCTCTGTATCAGCCTGCTGGTATTTAGACTTGTCAGTCTGTTCTTTGCAGCTCAACGCAAGAAAAAGGCTTCCTGGAATACCTTCCGGCAACTCGCCAAAACCAGGGGACTTAACCCCGCCCAGATCAATGTTCTGTTAATTATCGCTCGCAAAGTTCGGATCAAGCACCCGCCCAAGATTCTCGGTTCTATCCAAATGCTTGATAAGGTCGTACAACAGTCTCAGGAGCGGTATGAGTTTAGCGAAAAGCAATTGTCGCTGGTTGAATCCATACGCGAGAAATTGGTCTCGAGCAAGGTCCGCTGGTCCGCTAACTCGTCGGAGGAAAGAAGGCATTTAGAACGCGCGCGTTGTTCGTGGAATGCGCGCATGGTCCATATTGCCAAAGATGTTGTTGAAAAGGAAATGCTCAAAACCACCGGGGACTACGACGACCGGCTCAAAAGCGCGATCTCCGAACTCAGCGGCGGTGGCACAGAAGAAGAATTGGTCGAATACAAAGTGCAAATTAGAGATGTCAGTGCGGGAGGAGTGGTATTGTTGGCCAGCCAGGCTTTTTCCGGTGCTGCGGGAGATTTTGCGTTGTTCTTTGGCGAATCGCAGCGGATACCATTTGTTATGGAAAACCTCTGCGGTGAAATTTTGTCTATAGAAACAGATGTCGAGCACGGCTATCTGATTTTGCATTTTCGCTTCTTGTTCTTAGAGTCTGAGTTGCGCAAAGGCGTTATTCAGTATGTCTACGAGAAACTGCAAACCAAGACCGACAAGCAGGCTAGGGATATCGAGGCGCAATCCGTCGAAGGGATTTCGTGAAGGTCGCCGTCCTCGCTGATATCCACGCCAATTTAGAAGCGCTGGAAGCCGTTTTGATCGCTGCAGAAAACGAACGGGTCGACCGCATCTTGTGCTTGGGCGATATCATCGGCTATGGACCAGACCCCCTGGGGTGTATTTATCGACTCATGGAAGTCGAAGCCCAAATTATATTGGGCAACCACGACCAGGCGATTGTCGAGCCGGCTTTAATACAGTCCTTTAACTTTCTGGCCCGTCCCTCGCTCTATCATTGCTGTCAGCTTTTGGGAGGGGATGAGATCGATTTTTTGCGCCAGGCTGCTTATCGGCGCGTAGAACGCGAAGCGGTTTTTTCCCATGCCAATCCCCTAAAGCCCGAGGAATGGGAACCCCTCCATATGTACGATAAAGTCGTGTGGTGTATGGATCGGCTCGATTGGTCGCTGTCCTTTGTCGGCCATACGCACGAAGCCAAGATCTACTGTAAGATGCGGGACAAGCCCATCCCGCTGACCTCCGCAAAGGTCGCAATTGGTCCCCACCAATACCTGATCAATGCCGGTAGCGTCGGCCAACCGCGCGACGGCGATTGGCGAGCATCCTATGCCTTGTGGGATATCGACGGTCAATGGGTCGAGTTGCAACGGATTGAGTATCCCGTCAAGATCACCCAGCGCAAAATCGCTGAACTCGATCATCCCAACTATCTCGCTGCACGTCTTTCGCTGGGGGAATAGGCGTTTCTCGAATGCGGGGCCGTGTAATCAGGATCTCTGGCCTACAGTGCCTCGTTGAAGTTGGGGGCGACCACTGGCAATGCGCAATCAGGGGACGACTTAAGGCGGGTGTTCGCAAGACCAACTCTCCGGTGGTCGCCGGTGACTGGGTCGATATCGCAACTACCGCTGAACGAACGGGCATTATCGAAGCAGTTCTCCCCCGCACATCCAAGTTTTCCCGTGGGGCGAGTGGGTCTCGTCCATTCGAACAAATACTCTCGGCCAATTTGGACCAATTGGTCGTCGTTGTCGCCGCTCGACAGCCCAGCCCCCGCACTGGCTTTATCGACCGGGCCATCGTCATGGCGATCAAGGGCAATTTGCAACCCGTTATCTGCATCAACAAAGTGGATTTGGTATCCGATTCGCTAGCTGGTGATTTGGCTGCTCCCTATGCCGCGCTCGACTATCAAGTCTTTCTCACCAGCGCGACCCGGGGCGATGAGATGGACAAATTCAAACGGGCATTGCAAAATCGCGTTTCGGCTGTCGTCGGCCAATCCGGGGTCGGGAAGTCGACCTTGCTCAATGCCATCGAGCCAGCGCTAGGGTTAAAAACCAAGGAAGTAATGAAACGGCACGATCGGGGCCGGCATACGACTACAGCGGTGCATTTGTTCAAGCTGCAGCAGGGCGGCTATGTCGCCGATACCCCAGGGATCAAGGAGCTGCGTCTGTGGGGGATTAAACGCGCTGATCTCGATAGGTATTATCCGGAAATTTTACCGCTATTGGGTCAATGTCAATTCGGGGATTGCAGTCATCTACACGAACCTTATTGTGCCATACGAGAGGCCGTCGCCTCCGGTCAGATGGCGCAGTCGCGCTATGAAGCGTATATACGAATAGCCGAGAGTTTGGAGGGTTATGAGTGAACTGACCATCAAAGATCTGCTCGCGACGTATGGGCGCTTGCTGGGGCTGAAATTATTGGCGGGCGAAAGCGGATTGGAACGGACGATCAATAATAGTGATGCCCATCGACCGGGTCTGGCCCTGACGGGTTTTGTCGAGTTATTCACCCTCGATCAGGTGCAGATATTGGGCAATACCGAAGTGGACTATTTGCGTAGTTTGGCACCGGCCCGCCGTCGCCAAGCCCTGGAAATCATCTATCAATTCGACATACCATGTGTGGTTTTGACCGGGCGGGGTCGCATCCAACCCGAGCTCCAGCAATTGGCCGAAGAGTATTCCATCCCACTGCTCAAGTCCGATTTTGATACCGCCAAATTCAACCATCTGATCCACTTTTATCTCGACGAGGTGTTCGCTCCGCAAATGTCGATACACGGTACGCTGGTTGATGTCGATGGGGTCGGCTTGCTCTTTAGGGGGCGCAGCGGAATTGGCAAGAGTGAAGTGGGCTTGGATTTGGTCGAAAGGGGGCATCGCCTGGTCGCCGATGACATAGTTATTGTTAATCGCAAGGCCCAGGGAATCCTGGTGGCATACAGTCCCGCGATCCTCCAGGATCACATGGAAATCCGCGGCATTGGGATTATGGATATAAAGAAGATGTTCGGGGTCCGAGGGACGCGTAGGCAAAAGCGGATTGAGGTATTGGTCAATCTCGTCGATTGGGATGAGAACTTTGTCTATGAGCGGCTGGGGCTAGAGGAAAATAAAGTGGTCATCTTGGGGGTAGAAGTCCCCGAGGTCTT
>JAYYUU010000224.1:0-12451 GCA_036343835.1 Candidatus Latescibacterota bacterium
CGCACAGACCGAGACGGGCGCTCTTGCTCCATTGCTACTCCTTTTTCGACCTCTTTGAGACGGCTGGCGATGATCCAACCAAGTTCATGAATGCATCGGGCTAGATAATATTTACAGCCGCTTATCTGATCAACACAACCTTTCGCGATCTGCTCTCGCCACCGACTTCAATTGAGAGCAGATAAACCCCGCTGGCCGCCGGCATACCCCACTGGTCGCGACCGTCCCAGATCAAGGTCTGCATACCAGCGCCCTGTATTTGATTGGCCAACAACCGGATCTGCGCCCCCAGCACATCGTATACCACCACCCGCACCGCCCCCTCTGCACCGACCAGATAGCGCAATACCACTTCCGAGTTAAAGGGGTTGGGATAGGCCACGGGTGTGGGTGGTGCGATTGCTGCAGCCCCCTTGGCCAACCGATAGAGACCTCCCTCGACTACGACGGCGTAGAGTTCATCACCGGTGGTCTGGGCCGGCACTTCTTCCCAACCCCTTTCCGTGCGGCGAAAAAGCCCCTGACCTGGAGCGACTACCGAGAAAACCAATTCCGCCAGCGACCCGGCCACCAACTCAACCCGGTACCCCGCTTCTTCGGCGTAGAGCAGCACGGCCCCCAACCGCCCCTGGACCCGCACCCGGCCATCGGGACTGAGCACGCCCGGCCCTCGTCCCGCGCTGAGGGCGAGTTGAGTCTCAGCGGCATTGCCGGCCAGATCGCTGGCGGCGGCGAGCACCTGTATCGAGCCTGCGGCCCCACCATAGGACGCGATATAATAGTCCGCCCGTGCCGCGACCGGCAAAACCCGGCCATCCGCGATCATTACCGGCATGCCACCGAGCGCCTCGTCCGTTACGAGATGAAATTCCACCGCGTCGTCGGACAGTAGATGGCCGCTCAAGCTCAGGTTGGGCGCCCGATTATCGATCGGGATGCTTTCGCCGGGGTCGACCATAACCCGTTCTGCCCCTTCGGGCAATGGACTTTCCGCGACGGGTTCTGCGGGGATTGGGATTATTGGTTCTTCCTCTCCAGGTATAATAGTCTCTGCGCTCAGGTCTTCGTCGGCGGCGACCACCACGACCTCCATAATTTCGACCTCCAACACGGCGGCCAATTGCTGGCCTGTGGGCGAGGTGGCTTTGAGCGCGAGTGCGAATAGCCCTGCGGTCGCGCCTTCTATCCACAATGTAGTCCCGGTAAATCCAGCACTTATTCCGGTGGGCGCACGCACTTCCCAGGCGATTTCGCCAGGGGTAAAATCACCTTCGACATAATCCCCAAGATCCAATTCGCCCGCACCCACTTCAAGACGCATCTCAGGCAAGGGCTTGAGCCCAAAAGCCGGTGCCTGGACCCTGACCACGATTTTGACTTGCTGGCGCACGACCTCCAATTGCGCCTCTAAAAAGAAAATCTCCCGCCCCTGCAAAGCCTGCGACCCGTCGAGATACAGCCGTCGTTGGGCATCGATCCGCGCTGCGATAAAAACCCCACCGCGCAGCGTCCAGACCACCGCCTGCGGGTCGCCAGTCGCCACCAACTGATCGAGGACCAGCGCCGAATCAACTCGTCCCGCCACCAGTTCGATTTCGGGCCAGGTATTGAGTTCCAGCACCGGTGTGTTTGTGGGCTCGGGCATCGTTGCGTCCGCACCCAGATCGAGCCGATCCGACAACTCTTCCGGCAGCGCAACCGGTTCACCTGTCGTCTCTTGCGCCGGAATCAGCACCCGCACCGCGTCGACCACCACCTGGCCCTCGGCATCCTCGACCTGGAAGAGCAAAACCTCGCGACCGGAGAAATCGGCCGGGACCCGCACGACCACCCGCCCTGCTGCGTCGATGGCGACCTCCAGCTCCGTTGCACCGGCCACCGACCACTGCAAATCGGGCGCTGCTCCGGCCACCACGTATTCGGCGAGCGAAAATTCGCCCGTCGACCCCGCCGTCAAATGCAGATCGGGAATATCGGCCAATTGCAGCGCCGGGACATCGGATGTCGGTGCCATCTCGACCATCGGATCGTCCACCATCTCGCCATTCGCCGTCACCACATCGGCTGGGGGCACGGGAAGTTCAACCTCGATATTTTCAGGTTGTGACCCGGCATCGGAACCGGTGGGTCCATCGGGTATCCCGAGGTCATCGTCGACCACCGGCGCAGCGGGCGCGATCTCCGGATCGGGCGGTTCGGCTTCGGTTGCAGTCGCGGGCACTTCGGGTATCGCGACCTGCTCCCGAACCTCAACGCGCAAGGCCATGGTCGCCTCGTTGCCCTGCAGATCGCGAACCTGGAGCCGGACCATGGCTGCGCCCGGTGCCAATCCGCGCAATTGCAGCTGGGGCATCTCGCCCACCAGCACCGCAGCAACAATGGGCCCTTCGACGGCGATCGTCCATTGCAACTCCTGCCAAGGGGTGTCGGCATCGGCGATGCCCAGAAAAATTTCATAGGATCTTTCCATTTCGATATCGACATCGGAAAGGGCGTCGAACTGGGGGCTGGCAGTACGCGGTACGACCTGCACATTAAACGCGCTACTCACTTGCGCCCCCAGGGGGTCGACCACCCGCAGCAACACCTGCCCACTCCCGACGGCGACGCCGCGAATCTCGAGCGCGCCATCCACCACCGCCGCAGCGGCGAACGCATCGCCCTCAATGGCGATCTGCAACTCCGCCAGCGCGTGGTCGGGGTCGGCGATGATCTCGGCCAATACCGGACCGCGGCGGCGTTGACCCACGGCGACAGCAAACGAATTGAGCGATGCAATCTGCGGCGGGTCATTGACCGGCGCCACCCGAATCGTCAGGGTCGTGGTTTCGCAGCGATCGACCGCATCGCACAAGGTCACCACCAGCGTTTCGCTGCCGTGCCAGTTCGCCTCCGACTCGAATAAGATCTCCTCACCGGCAATCTCGGCGGCGACGGCACCGGTGCCCTGCACCGACCAGTGCCAGACTCCCTCCGGCCCTTCGCCGCGGAGCAATTCAGCCAATGACAGACGCTGTGTCCCCCCGTCTTCCACCACCTCCAGTTCCATCGCCGCCAACTGCTTTGGCGCCGCGTTGAGCTCCACGGCAAAGACGCCCTCGACGATTTGGCCACTCGGGATTGTAGCCCGATAGAAAACCGCCACGACGCCATCCTCCGCAATCGCCTGTAAGCCCAACTGCCCTGCAGTGACCTCCACCTGCAGCCGCTCGGGAGCAGCCGACCAGACTTCCCAGACAATCTCCTCGCGCGACCATTTTTGACTGATATAGTGGAGTTCGAGATCGATATTCTGTCGCTCGCCAGCCGTCAGCGCCCGATCCGCAAGCGGTATGAGCCCCTCCCCCTCGACATCAACCCACAACACCGGCTCGATGTCAAATCGCCGCTCCACACCCGGGGCGTCGAGGGTTGTATAACGCGGTTGCCGCTGACCCGACCTGTCCAGACGCAAGGCGCTGGCCCCGGTGGCCGGATACCCCACCGCGCGCAACTTAAACCGGGCCAACACCCCCTGACCCCGTCCCGTCGAGCGATGTTCGCCCGCCCCACTCACCGCTACAAAATTGAGCTGAAAACCCTCCAGCCCATTGCCGCCTTCAGCATCTCCAGCGGTGGAATTTTCGTAGATCTGCCCCGGCAGGAAGGGGCCGCTTTCGAAGGGCTGGACAATCCCTACGGACGCATCGGGAACTGGCACCAGGGCGAAAATGGCTTCGTCAAAACTGATATAGGCACTGGCCGAGGTCAGCTCGAGACCCTGGGCGTCGGCGTGGATTTCGACCGTCAGGATCTCGCCAATCGCCACGGACGCATCCCCGCTAAGTTGTAGCCGGAGACTCGCATCCTGTGCGGATACAGAGAGGGTATGGAAAAACAACCAGAGGAAAGCGCAAACCCGTAACATCGGGTCCCCTTTGTCAGCGCAACAGGGCCATTTTACGCACCTGGATAGTACCACCGACGCGCAAACGCGCAAAATAAGTACCCGTCGCCACGTCGCGACCCGCCTGGTCGCGACCGTCCCAGACCGCGACGTGGACCCCAGCGTCGAGTTCGCCCGCAAGCAACGAGCGCACCCGCTGTCCAGCCGCGTCGTAGATCTCCAATTCGACGGCGCTTCGCTCGGGCAACTGTAGGCGTAGCGCCGTCTGCGGGTTGAAGGGGTTGGGATAATTGGGCGAGAGAGCGAAAACCGTCGGCCGCGCCGCCTGACCCCGCGGCACCCGGACCCGATGCTCGGTGTCTACCCACTGGGCATCGCGAATTTCCACCACCGCACCCGTTTCGACCAGGCGCGCAAAGAAGAAAGTCCCCAAATGCTGACGGCCTGCTATCCCCCCCTGATCGCCATTGAGCGCCGCGCCCAACGCGACCGCACCCGTCTCGCGTTTTTCGGCGTAGACGGCCGGACGCCGGGCGAAGGCCTCACCCAAGGTGGCAGAGCGCAGCCTGAGTTGCGCCGGGTCGTAGCGCAGCCGGTAGCCATAGGCCCTGGCCCCCGCCATTTCGTCGGCCCAGACCTCGACCACTAGTTCGCTGCCTGCTCGGCGTTGTTCTATACTCCAGTTTCCCGCCGCCAGATCGGCCCCTGCTGCGCGCTTGTATACGGGCGCGACCCCATCGATATTAAAATTGGCGGCGACGATATTGAGATCGGTGACCCAGACCAGGCTATCGCCGTCGATATCGGCGAGTCGACCCGCATGGGTAGCCGATATGCTTTGGCCAAAAAAGCCTACCACGAAGTCGATATCGAACTGGTCGATCTCGTTGTCGGGGATTTGCGAGCCACTGATATCGGCATAGCCGGTGACATCGCCGGCCAACAAATAGCCGAGATCAGTCACCCCGTCGGCCAATAACGTGGGATTGATCCCGGTGAGTCGATCGCCCGGATTGACGGCAATGGCGGGATACTGGCCGTCGAGAAAGCCGTCGATATGCACCGCGAGTTGGTAGTCGCCGGTGGGCACCTGGGTCAAATTATAAGTGCCATCGCTCCCGATTGAATCCTGGATGCCCGCCAATGTACTATCGGCATCATTGGTCGCGACAAAGAGCAAATCGCTAATCGGCAGAAAGTTATTGCGGTCGCGCAAGAATAGAGTCACCACATTCTGGTGATCGTCGCGCCCCTGCAACTGGACCTGACCGGCGATGGTCCCGCGCCCCACTAGCTGCGCCCGTACCGCCGTCTCCGGCGGGATCAACGCGACTTCCTCGCCATCGCGATAAAAGGCCGACTTGCGATTGCCCAGATGATTGAGCTCGATGGTGGTCGAGCCGAGGCTGTCCTTGCTGACCAGTTGCATCGTCGCCAGCGCAAAGTTCCCGTCGAGGCTGCTCATATTGCCCTGCTCGAAATAGATCAGATCCATTAGCCACTTGCCGGCGGTGAGGCTGTCGGCCCCGGCTAGCAGGGTGTCTCTGAGCACGATCCCCGTCAGTGTCGAATCGAGCTTAAAGGGCTGGATGCCGGCTGTAGTATCCTGGTCGACCACGTAGAAGAAGGTGGTGTCGACGCTGGCGAAAAAGGCCACCAGATCGACATCGTGCCCATTGCTGTGGGGGCGCAGTTCGAATAGCGTGGTATCGCCGAACACGGCCACCGACAACTCAGCCGGTAAAATCTCCATCGCCGGGGCACCCAATCCGCCCGCTCCGGCTGCGGGCAAACCGCTGATCTGCACCTTGCCCGGCACCTGTAGCACCAGGCTCGAGTCGGCCGGCGGATTGGTCCCACCCGCGTCGATGACCAGATAGAGACCATAGTCGCCGTCGACGACCGGCGCTGCGGCTCCCGTCAAATCGGCGACCAGTTGCGCCGGGCGCACCGCGTGTTCGTCGACCAGGTCTTCGCTCAGCGCCGTGCCATTGGCCAGGCTGCCGTCGGTGGAATTGGCAACCCAGTCGCGCTCCGCATCGCCGACCAAAGCGGCGTAATTAGTGCGTTCTCCCAGGCTCTGCGCAGCGGTGGCACTGGTCAAAACCAACCATACCCCCGCGCGATCATCGACATCTTCCGCCAGCCATTCAACCCGAAAGCTCTGCCGACCATTGACCGCTATGGTCTCCCTCGGCGCCAGTGGGCGCAGGTGCGGATCGTGGGTAAAGATCAAGAAGCGCTCGGTGCCAACCTCGTCGTCCCAGCGCACCACCCGGCTGGCCGAGTCGGTTTCAATCAGGCCATAGAGAAAGTAGGGCACCCCCTCTTTGGGCGCGCGCTGATCGTCGGGATTTTTATAGCTCCACAAATCCCAGAGATACTGATTGTCACCGCGTCCATCGGGCTGTTCCTGCAAACCCGAGACGATCAAATGCGTGTCCAGGCTCGAGTCCGCCGCCGCCGCCGCAAGCGCCGTCTTACCCGTGGGCACCGAGAAGGAATCGCTGGCACTGTAATAGAGGGCAATCGTCGCGCTATCGGTCAGGGCCTGGTCGCCGTCGATGCCGCTATCGCGATTCCAGGTGATGGCATAGTAGCGCTCGGGAGCGGTGCCGCCAGTATTGAGCGCTTTGTCCTGCCGGCTATCGAAGACCAACAAGGGCGAATGCCTGACCTTGTAGGTGTGGGTGCTGCGCGTGACGCCGATATCGGTGCCATCGGTAATCACCGCGTAGATATAGTAGTCGCCCCGGGCGACGACGGTCGTGTCGTTGGTGGCGATCTTCCAGTTGAGCTGCACATCCCTACCCTCGCGCAAACCCGCAGTGCTGTCGATATCGGTGGCATTGGTCAGGCCCGCTAACACCCGATTGGGCACAGTGCCGGTGGTGGTGACAAAGGTCGTGTCGAGCGTGTCGGCGGTGGCGTAGAATAGCCGCACCGAGGCGCTGTCGTCAAAATCGACGACGCTAAAGGCGATATCGACACTGCTCTTGGCGCTGTCTTGGGACGAGGTCAGGCCCTTGTCGAAGTCGAGTAGCAAGCCCGAGTCGAGAAAGTCGGGATCGCTACTTTTGAAATCGCCGACCGAGAGCACCACCGGCTTGTGCCGGACGAGAATCCCCCTGCTGCGCATTAGCGGGAAATTGCCCGTCAGGTTGGACGTCATATAGAGGTAATAGGTCGTATCCTGTAGCGAGGAGACGTCAAAGGCCAGCGAAGCCAGGCTCTTTTCCGTCGCCTGCGCCGCCTGCAAGGTCGTCCGCTCCAGCGCCACCGCAGCCACCGAGGTGTCGACCTTGGCCAAGGTATCCTGGGTCGAAAACCAGAAGGCGTATTGCACGTCATTGCTATCGCTCGAATCGGCGAAGGGCACGCCGGCCCCAGTCAGGGCGTCGCTGAGCAGATTGCCGCGCAAATCGCTGAGCAGATCCGGCAACACCAGGGCGAAAGCCGGAGCGGCGCTGGCTGGATAGGCGTCGCCCTGGGCATTGGTGGTGGTATCGGCGACCCCGTCGATAAAGAGCCGGGAAAAGGTCGCCAAGCTCAAATTCTTTGGCTCGACCAGACTGAGCCCCAGACTGCCGGCGGGAATGGCCAATTCGCTGGTATTGGAAAAGGAGATCTGCCCATAGGCCGCACTCGACAGCGTCGAACTACTCGGCGTCGAAATCGGATAGTGTACATGCACCTGACCGGAGACCCCACCGGTGCTGCTCTGCAGGACGATCTGATTGGCACTGGTCCCGGTCGTCGAATTGTAGCCGGTACCCGTCGACGACAAATCGTCGAGCGCCACCTCGTCGGCCACCGCGCCATCGCCATCGCTATCGACAATCGCAATACCAGTCGGCAGGTTGATGGTGATGGTATTGCCGGCCGAAGGATGGCGGGTCAGGCTAATGACCAAGTGCTGCCAGTAGGGATTGGTGGCGGTAGCGCCCTTGGGCACGCTGCTCAGCGCCGGCGGCGAGAGGGCCACCGACTGTGCCTCAGCCCCATGAGGGGCCACGAGCATCAGCACCAATAAAATATAGCTAGAGAATCTCATGCTTTATCCACCAATACCCGATATATAAAAAGGGCCGTTCATTTACTTATATCGCTCAACAGCGGTATTCCTTTAATTAATAATTGACACAGAGCCTAACCCCCCCTGGGCTAAATTGCCCTCATCACTATGTTTAACAATAACTTATACAATATAAAATCACTATTTTTGGCGATTTTATTTGGGCTTGCGACTCCGCCCTTACTCCAGGCACAGACCATTTCCACCACCGTCGGCAATGGCACCCAGGGTTCCTCGGGGGATGGCGGCAGCCCCACCAGCGCCAATTTGAGCCTGCCCTCCGGGGTATGGGGGGATACCAGCGGTACGGTCTATATCGCCGACACCGGCAACAATCGCATCCGTCGCATCAACGCCAGCCGCGACTCGATCACCACCTTCGCCGGCACCGGCACCGCCAGCTTTTCCGGCGATGGCGCAGCGGCCACCAGCGCCAAACTCAACGCCCCCGCCGGCATCTTCGTCGACAGCGTCGGGGTGGTCTATATCGCCGACACCGGCAACAACCGCATCCGCAAAGTCAGCACCGCTGGCGTCATCACCACCATCGCCGGCAAGGACACCGCCGGCTTTTCCGGCGATGGCGCAGCGGCCACCAGCGCCAAACTCAATGGACCGACCGCCGTCTACGCGCGGGGCGGCAATGTCTATATCGCCGACACCGGCAACAATCGCATCCGCCGCATCAACACCGCCGGCAATATCGCCACCATCGCCGGCAAAGACACCACCGCCGGTCTCTTTATCGACGATACCACTGCAGTAGCGGCAACGCTCAACGGCCCCGCCGGCGTCTTTGTCGACACCGCCGGCAATGTCTATATCGCCGACACCAACAACCACCGCATCCGCAAAGTCGCCGCCGCCGACAGTACCATCAGCACCGTAGCGGGCACCGGCAGCCCGGGCTATACCGGCGATGGCGATCTGCCGATCAACGCGCGATTGTCCTTTCCCGCAGCGGTGGTCGCCGATTCACTCGGCACGATCTATATCGCCGACCGCTTCAACCACCGCATCCGCCGCATCAACCTCGCCGGCAATATCACCACCAGCGCCGGCATCGACTCGGTCGGGCACTCCGGCGACGGCGCGGCGGCCAATATCGCCAAACTCGCCAGCCCCTCAGGGCTATTCCTCACCCGCTCCGACACCCTCTATATCGCCGACGCCAACAACCACCGCATCCGCCGTATCGTGCCCAACGACTCCCAAGGGCCCGCCGGGGTCGACACCATCGGCCCAAGCGGCGAGGTCCGGTTGCTCTCAGTATCATTGACCGGCGACGGCGCGACGACCGTCAACAGCCTGAGTTTTACCCTCTCGGATCTCTCCTCCGCTTCGGGGTTCACCATCTCCGATCTGGTCGAATTCCGCCTCTATGAGAGCACCGACGACTCGCTCTCGTCCAACGACACCCAGATCGGCTCGCTCGACGCTTCGTTCGTTTCCCTGGGCAGCCAGGCGACGATCCAGGCGACGACCTTTCAAAAACCCAGTTATGGCGTGGTGCGCTACTATCTGCTCTCGGTGAAACTCTCCGGCACCGCGATCCAGGGTCGCTCCTTCCGCGTCGGCGCGCCCATCGGGGCGTTGTCGACCACCCACGGCGGCCGGGGCTCGCGCATCGTCGCCAGCGACGCCGCGCGCATCACCATTGATGTCGTAGCCAGCAAACTGGTCTTCACCCGCAAACCCGCCGGCACTTTCTCGGGGACCCCATTGAGTGTGCAGCCCATCATCTCCGCCGTCGACGACAACGGTCTGGTCGATCTCGACTTCGCCGACACCATCACCGTCAGTACCAACGGTTCGGGCACCCTGTTCCACAATCGCCTTGTCGCTATAAGTGGCGTGGCGGCCTTCACCAACCTCACCTATAGCACCTCGATCGACGATGAAAAGATTCTGCTCTTCGCCAACGACGACACCTCAGGCGTCGGCGGCAACCTCAACAGCCTGACCTCGGACACCCTGACGATCAACGTGATCAACGACCCACCCGTCGTCGACTTCCCCGCCCTGGTGCTCAAAGAGGACGACACCATTGGCTTCCGAACCCCCTTCAACAAGATCGTCGCCGACCCCGACGACACCACCTTCATCTTCACTTTCTCCAGTAGCCATATCCAGGCCAGCGTCTCGGCGACCAACGACAGCCTCGTCGTCATCCCCGAGGCCAACTGGTTCGGCATCGACACCCTGACCGTGACCGCCACCGACGCCTTCGGGGCCTCCGGCAGCGACCAGGGCATCATCGAAATCCAGGCGGTCAACGACGCACCCGTTTCCCTCCTAGCCGATTCGCTGGTCTTCGCCGAAGACGACACGCTGACCCTCGAACTGCAAGAGCAGGTCAGCGATGTCGACGACGCCTTTGCAGAGCTGGTCTGGTCCATCACCCCGTCGACGGGACTCTCCACCGCATTCAATAGTTCTACGGGGCAATTGCAACTTTGGACCGCCGCCGATTCCTCGGGATCTTTTTCGCTCCAGTTTCGGGTCCACGACCCGGAGGGACTCTTCGCCAACGACACCCTGCAGGTCGCGATCAGCCCGGTCAACGACCCCCCTGTATTCTCTCTACTAGACGCCAGTATTTTGCAGGGGGAAACGCTCGAGATCGACCTCGCCGCCGCCACCAGCGACAAGGACCACTCGAGCGCGGAGCTGACCTGGACGGCAGAGGTCGATTCGGCGCTGACCATCGAAATAACCGCCGCTAAAGCCCTGCTAACGCCCGACACCACCTTCTCGGGCACCCGCGATCTGACCTTTACCGCCCGCGATCCATCGGGCGGCGAAAGCACCGACTCCTTCCGCCTCACCGTCCTCAGGGTCAACCAACCGCCCGCGCTCAGCGCCCTGCCCGATACCGCGCTGGCTCCCGGCGACACCCTGGTCATCGACCTGAGTTCCTTCGCCACCGATCCCGACGACGCGACCGAGACCCTGATCTGGACCACTACCGGGGGCACCCAGATCAGCGCGACCCTCCTCGGCAGCGTCCTGACCCTGGTCGTCCCGATCGTCGACGAGTCCTATCGCGACTCTATCGCCGTGCGCGTCTTCGACCTCTTCGGCGCCGCGGCCCACGATACCTTCGCCGTCGCGGTCGAGCCGCTCTTGCCCCCCATCGCCGGAGTGCCCGATATCGAATTCGAAGCCGGTAAGGTTTTTGAGCTCCCCCTCGCCCCCTATCTCATCGGCGAAGTTACCGCGCTGAGCGCGCTGGCCGACTCCACCCTCCAGGTCGTCATCAACGGCGAGGACCAACGGGTCATCCTCAGCACCATCGATCACTGGAAAGGCATTGCGGCAGTCATCTTCACCGCGACCAGCGACCGGGGCCTGGTCGTCTCCGACACCATCTCGACCACCGTCACCAATCCCCCGCCCGTCGTCGAAGATCTGCCCGAGCTCTTCCTCGACGCCGGGCTGTCCACCCAGCTTTCGCTCGACGATTTCGCCCGCGACGACGAGGACACCGCCCTCTTGACCTGGTCTGCCCTGCCCGATCCGGGACTCCAGGTCAGCATCCACAGCGTCTTACATCTTGTGACCATCAGCGCCAGCGACGAGCTCTTCGGACAAGCCCGCATCGTCTTCCAGGTCACCGACGTCCAGGGTGCAACCGCCACAGACACGCTCTTGATCAATATCCACCGCGTCGCACCGTATACCACCGCGAGCGATACGACCGATACGACCGCAGGTAAAATTGCGCCGACGATTGCCGCGATCCCGGCCCTGAGCTTCCACAGCGGCAACACCGAGACCATCGCCCTCGACCGCTACGCGCAGTACGACGGCCGGTTGAGCGCGCTGACCTGGACCACAACACCCAACCAGGACGCGATAGTCACCGTCGCCATCGACTCGACCCGCACCGCCGCCGTCACCGCCCTCGTCGACTCGGGCAGCGGCTCGATTCTCTTCCGGGTGGAAGACCCCGAAGGCTTAAGCGCGCTGGCCGAAGTGCCCGTCGAGATTCTCCCCGAACTCACCGACCCCGAGCCCGGCGACTTCGACCGCGATGGCCGCATCAGCTTTGCCGACTTCTTCCGCTTTGTCGAAGCGCTGGGGCTGACGACTTTCCACCCCGACTGGGACCCCACCTTCGACCTCAACGACGACGGCCAAATCACCCTCGACGACTTCTTCCGCTTCGTCGACGCCTTCGCGGCTAGCAATGCGCAGAATTAATTCACCCGGGGCCGCGAGATGCTCAGATTGGACGTTATTGCGATGGGATGCGGTACAAGAGTCTAAACCCGAAGGGGCTCAAGCGCACTCCCGAGTCAAATGAGCCCCGCGCCGCCGAGCGCGTCTCCAATGCCCCCAGCGTCAAACCGCCCCCCCTCAACACCCGAGCACTGCCGCTAACCACCCCCAGCGGATCGGTCGCCGCCCCGGCTGCATACGCCCCGTAATAGTCCAGTGCCCACTCCGCCGCACTGCCGTGCATATCGTACAAATCCCACGCATTC
>JAYYUU010000225.1:0-5230 GCA_036343835.1 Candidatus Latescibacterota bacterium
GAGAATGGCGAGGTGACCGACTATGGTCCGACGGGGTCGGGGTGTCTGGATTATCCCGTCTATATCAAGGCGCTGCAGGACTATGCGCCGGTGCCCTATTTTGTGTTTGAGTATTATAAGAATCGCGAGGAGATGCTAAAGGCGCGCGATATTGTGCGGGCGTGTCTATGAAGATCGGGTATGGGGGTCGATGATCAAGCAAACGCTAAAACATCGACGCCCGGGCTTCAATGAGAGCAATTATGGCTTTCGGTCGTTTAGCGACCTTTTGCAGGACGCAGCCGATCGAGGCTTTTTGAAAATGGCAATGGATGAGCGATCTGGAGGATATGTAATCCTGGCGATCCAGCGGGATGACTGAATGGGTGATTTGGCCAGACCGAGACATGCGATGGTTCTGGAACCCGTGGATGGATCGGCGCTGATCGCCGATGGCTCGCTAAGGTTCACATGAGAATTGAGGCCAATATGAACGACTCTTTCCAGCTTATGCTGCGATCCCAGGATCTCGCGCAGGACGAGGGCGGGCACAATATATGGCAAGTGCAAAACGCCGAGTGCAGATGGCCGGCGGACAAGACCGCACTCTTGCTCTGCGATGTGTGGAACAGCCACTGGTGTCGCGGTGCGGTCGCAAGGCTCGACGCAATGGTGGGACGGATGGACCAGGTGGTCAAGGCGGTGCGCGAAGCGGGCGGGCAGATCGTGCACGCGCCTTCGGATACGATGGACTTCTACGCCGAATCTCCAGCCCGGAAACGCGCGGTGGATTCGCCCCAGATAGAACCGCCACCCGCCGCCGAACGACCAGACCCGCCACTGCCGGTGGACGCCTCAGACCACGGGTCGGATACCGACGAGGCCGAGACGCACAAGGCCTGGCATCGGCAGCACGAGGCGATCGGGATCGACGAGAGGCAGGATATTATTTCGGACAAGGGCACCGAAGTCTATAGCTATTTGCAGCACAGGGGTATTGAGCATCTGCTGATTATGGGCGTGCATACCAATATGTGCGTTTTGCACCGGACCTTTGCGATCAAGCAGATGGTGCGCTGGGGGGTGGATGTGGCGCTGATTCGCGATTTGACCGATGCGATGTACAATCCGGCAATGCCGCCCTATGTCGGTCATGCCGAGGGGACGGGGTTGGTGATCGAGTTTATCGAGAAATTCTGGTGTCCGAGCGTGGGGAGCGGGGATATACTGAATTTCCGTAGCCCGTTGCCAAAACTGTGAAGGACTACTCTGGCTTCTGTCGTCGATCGAGGAACTGGACGTTTCTGGCCTCAATTGCAAGAACGGTTCGGCCATGTGCGCTCCTCTTATCGCGAAGAAAATGGTGATAAAATTATAATTTGGATCACCAAGAACTGAAAAATAACACAGGCGAAAGATGAGTAATTCCCTTTGAGGCGCTTCTGGATATAGGTTGGAAACCACCGAGATATTGGGTCCGAAATAACTTGGTCAGTAGACCGTGTCTAATCATCCTAGCAGATCTTGGCTAACAGCAGACTTGCCTTGAGGCGCTTCTGGATATAGGTTGGAAACCACCGAGATATTGGGTCCGAAATAACTTGGTCAGTAGACCGTGTCTAATCATCCCTAGCAGATCTTAGCTAACAGCAGACTTGCCTTGAGGGCGAGGAATACGTAGATATAAAAACGGATGGCCGTAGATCGAAATGGAGTGAACCTAAACTCAAGGGAGTATTCATATGCCCGATGTTATCAGTGTTTTGAAGGAGGAGATCATACGTCTCGCGCGCAGCGAAATCAAAAAACAAATAGATCCACTGAACAAGCGTATTCAAGAGCTCAAAAAGACCGTAAGCCAACAGAAGAAACAGATTGCGACACTGGAGAAAAACCAATCTCAAGCAGCAAAGGAAGCCACAGGTGTTGCTCAGCCGATCGATAAAGAAAAGAGTGCATCGGCGAGGATCACGGTCGCTTCGATTAGGTCCCACCGTAAGAGATTGAATTTATCTCAGCGCGAGATGGGATTGTTATTGGGCGTGAGCACGATGACGATCGTACGGTGGGAGCAGGGAAAAGGGTCTCCACGAGGGGAGAATAAGGACGCATTCTTCGCGTTACGCGACCTAGGTAGACGAGATATCAAGAAAAAGCTGGAAGAATTAGAGAAGTAATATCTGTCGGTGATAATTGCGGGATGAGAAAAGCCGGTCGAGAGTGTTACTACTGGATTGGTTTTTTTGCTTATTCATCCGCTGAAGATGTTCCATAGAGAGGGAAGATTTCTACATCTCAAGTGGGTACAGCAGGAAGGTCGAATGCCCAGGTGGAGGCTACCTTTCCAAGTCGGCTGTCCTGAGAGCCATACGCAATGTGGTCGCTCGCCTAGATATCGAAATTGCGGGCATTGGATGCCAGCAAGAGCTTGAAGAATGTATTGGGGATGCCGTAGGGAAGCTGGAAAGCGGTCACCGGCGCGATAATTTTACTTTTGTCGAATGGCTGGCGGCGAGCACCTACTACAACGCCGGCTACAAGCGAGATCGCAGCAAACAATACGGGATGGCATGGCCGACTCCCGAAAGTCCAGGATTGCAGGGCAAGCCAATTGCCCGGTCGGTCGAACTCTAACGAGCCTCGCCTTATCTTTGTGGAAAGGAGGTGTGCGATGCGGAACAGGCCAGGCGCGATATGCACTTAACCTCAGACCAATGCAGCAAAAAAGAAGGAGTGGTTTTTATGCGTTACATCAGTATACTCAGTATGCTTTGTCTGGCGCTGACCATGGTATTCGCTGGTAACGCCAACGCCCATATCGGCGAAAAGATCCACCTGATCTTCGAAATCGCCGACGGCGACCTGCAGGATATCAACCTCTTCGACGCGGATATCTCTGACTGGGAGGACGTGGTCGGCCCCGCCTCACTCAAGCCGATCGATTTTTACGCCGATCCGACGGTGGGCGACGGGGCCCAGTACAACCCGGCCGATATGGACTATCGGGTCTGGTTGGGTTGGAACGAGACCCATAATCGACTCTATCTGGCCGCCGAGCGCATCGATGACGTCTATATCAACGAATACGGCGGCGGTGCGCCCGCCTCGGTTTGGCGGTACGACTCGGTCGAGTTTATGGTCGATGGTGATCACTCGGGCGGTCAGTACAATTTCAACAATGAGGCAGACTTTACCGATGAGGATAAGGCGCGCCTGCAGAATGCCCAGGCCCAGAAGTGGAACGCCATCTTCGATGCGCCCGACGGGCGGATTTTGGGCTATCCGGGGGGGGCCGAATGGCTCAATTCTCCACCGTTGAGCGACGGCGGCGGCGCGTCGGTCGGCGGCGGGCCGACGACGGGGGTCCTCGAGATCTACATCACCCCCTACGACGATATCATCTTCGACAGCCAGGCGGACAGCAGAGCCACCGATCTGGAAGCCGGCAATATCATCGGTTTCCAGATCGCGATGCCCGATTTCGACACCGCGCCGGGGGAGTATCGGGCCTACCACAATCTCTCCGGTCAGGCGGCGACCTTCCGCTACGCCGAGCGCTTCATCGACGGACGGTTGGTCGGCGTCGGAGGGGCCACCGCGGTTGCGGACCAATCCTGGGCGCGGATCAAGGCGAGTTTTAACGAGTAATTCAGCGCCTCTTGATATTATCAGTGCGCGCGCGAGAGGGTATCTCTCTCTCGCGCGCAGGTACGGCTACATTTTTTGTTGCGGTTTTTGAAGCCCATGCAATGGTGCATTTTCTTGGTCCTGCTGGCTGGCGAGGCGTTGGCTGAGGATGGGCGGACCTGGATTGAAGTGCCGCTCTTCGAGGGGGGCGCTGGGCTGGAATTCTACTACTATGTCTCCCGTGCCTACGAGGAAGCCCGGCCCGATGTGCTGGTCGATTTCTACGGTGATCCGCGCATCGCCGATAAGGTGCGGGTGCGCATTCTGGAGGGCACCTTTCCGGAGGTGACCAATGCCGGGCTCAACTACTGGGCACTGATCCGCAACGGGGCGGTGCTGCCGCTCGACGAGTATCTCGACGGGCCGAGTTGGGACGGGGACCGCACCTGGCGCGAGTCCTTTCTGCCGGGGAGTCTCGACCGCTACGAATACCAGGGCAAGATCTACGGCATTCCCTTCCTCTACTCGATCAATGCCGTCTGGTATAACAAGAATCTATTCGAGGAGCACGGCTGGGCGACGCCCAGGACCTGGGACGAATTTTTTGCCCTCTGTGAAAAAGTTCGCGCGCTGGGGATCTGGCCGCTGGCTTTTCAGGGCCGCTATCCGGGCTATATCGGCAGCGTGATCGACAACGCCTATTACCACCTGGCCGGTCGCGAGCGCTTTTACGCGCAGAAAGACCTGGTGCCGGGCAGCTTCGACAATCCCGAATTCGTCGAGGCGCTCGGGCTGACCCAGCGCACGGCGCAGAGCTACTTTCAACCCGGGGCGCTGGGGATGAGCCATACCGAGTCGCAGCTGGAATTTTTCCTCGGTCATACGGCGATGGTCTTTTGCGGCTCCTGGCTCAAGAGCGAGATGATGGGCAAGATCCCCGACGGCTTTCGGCTGGGCGCCTTCAATTTGCCGATGCCTCAATCCACCCGGGCCGAGCCCGATGCGATCAACACCGGCTCGGGGTATTTCTTCGTCCTCAAAAATAGCCGCAACCCCGTTATCGGTGCCGATTTCCTGCGCTTTATGACCTCGCGCAAGATGGCGGGCACGTTCGCCGAGATGCGCGATATCCTGGTGGCCGTCGACGGGGCGATGGAGGGGCGGACGACGGCGGATTTACAGGATCTGGTCGAGTTGGCGCAGCGGGCGACGACGGCCTTTGGCACTGCGCCGGGCGAGGGCTTTCCCGAAATGGACCAGTTTCTCAACGATGTGCGCTTTAAGATTGTCAACGGGCAAATGGCGCCCGAGGAGGGGGCTAAGGCGCTGGAATCGGCGGCCGAGGCGGTGCGCAACCGCAGCCAGTATCCCGACGAGATCACCGTGCGCCATCTGTGGAAACCGGCGTTGCTATTGGGTTTGCTGGCGCTGGCGATGGGGTATTGGCTCTACACTACCTTCAAACAATGGCGGGAAAGACAATCCGGTGCAGCGGCCCGGCCGAGCAGCACCGTGCGGCTGAACGGGTTGGGGGTGGCGTTTTTCGTCGGGCCGGCGGCGGTTTTCTACACGCTCTTCGTCATTGTGCCCAGCGTCAAATCCTTCGTCTGGAGCTCGATGCGCT
>JAYYUU010000226.1:0-5430 GCA_036343835.1 Candidatus Latescibacterota bacterium
CCCTTCGATTACGGCGGTGGTATCGGCCTGGGAAAGACCGGTATCCTGGGCTAGTTGTTGTGCTATTCCGGCTTTGGTCATTTCATTTCATCCTGGCTAAACTATAGGCTCTGGCGGATCAGCGAACAAGACCCCGAGCAGAAATTTCCCAGATTTCTGCTACCAGGCCATCTCGGATCCCGACAAAAAAATCGTGCAGGAAGGTCGTTGAATCAGAATAACCGACCAGCAATTCGACCTGTTGCCCCAAAGCCGGGCCGGCGCAATCGGGGGCGATATCGAATACTCCGTGTTCGGCGGACAGATAGCGAAAACTAAGATCCTCTCGGTGCAGGACCTCGGGGGGGTGGTGGTATGCCGACAGGGTTTTAAATCCAGCGTCGAGGACGACTCGATCGGCTGCGCGGCTGGTGACCGTGGCGAGGACGGTGAGGGCGGGTTGCAGGCTCTCGACATGACAGGTCCGCCGATACATGGCATCCATGAAAATTCCGCCTCCCGCCTGGAGTTCGCTAATGCCGTCGTGGCGGGCGCACAGCTCGTATGATCCCGTGCCGCCGGCGCTGACGATCTCGACTTCAAGGCCATTTTCGATCAGGAGATCGCGCGTTTGCACCAACAAGTCCAGGGCAGCGTGGCAGGCATGCTCTTTGGCTTTTGGCGGGGTGATGTCGAGGACGTGGCCTTCGTAACCCATAAGCCCTTTGAATTGGAGACCGGGTTGGGCGCAAATGGCCTGGGCGAGGGCGAGGGCGGGCGCACCGGGTTGAATGCCTACCCGTCCCATGCCGATATCCAATTCAACGACGACCGGAATGATTGCATCTGCGGCGATGGCGGTTGTTCCCATGGGTTTGACGATGGCGAGATTGTCGATGGCGGCGATGACTTCTGCCTCTCGTTGCAAGTGGGCCAAGATGGCGAATTTGCCTGGAGTTACGATCTGGTTGGCCAGTAAAATGGATTGAATGCCCTGCTCGACCATCAACTCGGCTTCGCCGAGTTTGGCGCAGGTAATGCCGGTGGCTCCCCTTGCTTGCAGCAGTCGGGCAATGGCCGGTGATTTATTGGCCTTGCAGTGGGGGCGCCAGGCTTTGCCACGATCTCGGCAATAAGTGGCGAGGTGGTGGATATTGGCCTCAAAGCGGTTGAGGTCGACCAATAATTGCGGTGTTTCGAGCTCGCAGAGTTTTTGGCCCGGGACGGGATGTTTCATGGTTGTGAAAAGCCAACTTTGGCAACGATGAGATTTCGCTGCTGGGTATAATGGAGTTTTAAATAGTGTTCCGCGCGTCCAATTTGGGTGCTGAAAATTCCGTGCATGCCGTCGTAGTGGAGTTCCCAGCCAGCATGGTTGAGCGGTTGATAGCGATCGCTTTGCGATCCGGTCAGGATTTCGAATAGCGTATCGCTGTGCTGTTCGGCCGATAATGCAGTGCATTCGACGGCAATGTGTAGGGGGGAAATGGCGGATGCGAATTGGAAGATCAGGCTGGAGTGCAAGTCGACGGCCATGGTGGTGATTATCGGCGGGTTGAAGGAAGTCGGTTCGCAGGTTGGCGGATCATCGTCCACAGGTACAAAGCTCCATCTTTCATATCGTATGTCGGGCATGCGAAAACCTCTTGTCTCAGCGTTGCCAGTTGCTCGGATTGAGCATGGCGAAGTCGGTGATCTCGATAGCGCGCACCGCCGCTGCCAGTTCCGGTGACAAAGGTCCCGCCGCGATGGCTCGGACATTGGCTTCGAGTTCCCCAATACTGGTGGTGCCAAAAATAGTGGAATGTGCGCAAGGTGAAAAGGCGGCAAAACGCAGGGCGAGCTCTCCCAGCCCCATCCCCGCCTCCCGCGCCAATTGGGCAAAGGGGGCGGCCAGCATTTGCAGGGTGGTGAGATGTGGGGGGAGGGCGTCGAGTCTGTCGGATAAAACACCCTGGAGAAAAACCGACCGCAATATCACGCCGGTGCCCTGGGCGCGGGCGCGGGGGAAGACCAGGGATTCCATGCGGCGGTCGAGGACGCTATAGGGCACTTGCAATGAGCAGAATCGCTCGGAAAACTCAAGCGCGTCGAGTGGGGCTGCTGCGCCATAGGTTGTAACGCCCCAATGGCGGACCCAGCCTCGATCGCGATAATCATCCAGGATGGTCAATAGTTCAGGGGTTGTAAAGGGCTGCTGGAGGCTATGCAACTGCAGCAGATCCAGGGTGTCGAGTTTGAGGGTCTGCAAGCTGTGTTGCATAGATTGTTCGATGGCCTGGCGCAGGGCGCCACCGGTTAAAATATGCCCATTTGCAGCATGGGTGATAGAGAGCTTGGTGGCGATGATCGGCTTAGGGCTCAGATCGGCACAGGCCTTGCCCACCAGCGTTTCGCTGCGCCCATATCCTGCTGCGGTATCGATATAGTTGATGCCCAGATCTAAGGCGTGGCGAATTAGGTGGATTGCTTCGTTGTCCGAAGGGGGGGGCTGGTTGTCGTAGCCATAGGCCATGCCCAATTGCACCGTGCCCAGACCAAGTTGCGAAACGCAGAGGTCGCTATGACCTAATTGCGCGCTTTTCAAAGGGGAGCTCCAGCGTTGGCTGCCACGGCGCGTTTGACGATGCCGCCGTGGGTGTCGAGCAGGTCCTGGGCACGGGACCGATCGACAGCGCACAGTTCCATGACCAGGGCGAGTTTTAGCTGACCGTCGGCCGCTTGTAGCTGCCGGCTGGCCACTGCGGTATCGACGCCGGTCAGGGCGGAGAAAATGCGCTCGGTGCGGTCGCGCAATTTGGCGTTGGTGGGCTGCAGGTCGACCATCAGGTTGCCATAGGTCTTGCCCAGTTTCACCATAGCTCCGGTGCTGATCATATTGAGGACTAATTTCGTTGCCGTTCCAGCTTTCATGCGGGTTGACCCGGTGATGACCTCGGGTCCGACTTCGGGCGCGATCACGATATCGGCGGCGACCTGGGTGGCGGCACTTGGGCTACAGGTAAAAAAAATTGTCGGGCATTGCTCCGCGCTGGCGTGTGTCAAACCGCCGAGTACAAAGGGGGTAACGCCGCTGGCGGCAATGCCCATAACCACATCGGCAGCGGAAAGTTGTCGCTGTATCAATTCGCCATGTGCCCCGTCGCCATCGTCCTCGGCACCTTCTACCGCCTGGAAGATCGCATCTGGACCACCGGCGATAATGCCCTGGATTTGCTGGGGGTCGGCGCTAAATGTGGGGGGGCACTCCGCTGCGTCTAAGATCCCGAGTCGACCGCTGGTCCCAGCGCCGAGATAGAACAGGCGACCGCCCCGTCCCAATTGGGCTGCGACCAGATCTACTGCGTGGGCGATCGGCTGTAGTTGGGTCGCGACGGCGGTGGGAACGCGCGCGTCTTCCCCATTGATCATGGCGAGCATCGCGAGCGTCGATACTTCATCGAGCCGCTCGCTAGCGGGATTGCGTTGCTCGGTAAGTAGGGTAGACCAGTTGCCCATATTGATTTGCGAATAGGGGGAAGGGAAAACCGGCTATAAAATAGCGAATGGTGGTGTGGAGTAAATAGGCGGGTAAAAATATGGGGAAGCTAGTGCCTTTCCCGGGGAAGTATTTTCTCTCAGGCGGGATTAACTCAACCAGAATAAGGTCAGAACGAGTATCGGTAGAGCACAAATAGAGAGGGTTAATACCGCTAGGGCATAGAGCACGCCAAGGAGAGAAGCAGCACTGGTAAGACCTGAACTAATCGCTCTAAGCATCACAAACTCCTTTCATTGTGCCAATGTTGTACTGAGCTAAGGAGCAATATCAAGGCCATTAAGTGGGTGAGGATTGTCAAGGCCGGGGGCAGGGGCTATATTTAACTCGAAATAAATCCATATAGTTACGACGATTTCGTCCGAAGTGATTCACAGGAAAAAGGCATGACCGAAGAATTGGCGAAGACCTACGACCCCATTGCCATGGAGGAAAAGTGGTATGGGTTTTGGGAGGAAAACGGCTTTTTTAACGCCGATATAAATGGCGACAAGCCCGCTTATTGTATCACCATTCCACCCCCCAATGTGACGGGTGAACTCCATATGGGGCATGCGATTCAGCACGCGATCCACGATCTGGTGGTGCGCTGGAAGCGCATGCAGGGTTATGAGACGCTCTGTTTGGCGGGCACGGACCACGCGGGCATTGCCACCCAGATGAAGGTCGAACAGGAACTTATCGAGACCGAAGGTAAAAATCGCTACGATGTCGGGCGCGAAGTCATGCTCGAGCGAATCTGGCGATGGAAGGAAAAATACGGGGATGCGATCCATCGCCAGTTGCGCAAACTGGGGGCCAGTTACGATTGGCGCCGCGAGCGCTTTACCCTCGACGAGGACTATGTCGAAGCGGTGTTAGAGGCCTTTGCGCGCTTTCAAGGCCATGGGTGGATCTATCGCGGCACCCGGATGATCAATTGGTGTCCACAATGCCGCACCGTAATTTCCGACCTCGAGACCGAAGAGCGCGAATTGGCAGGCCATTTATGGCATATTCGCTACCCGACCAAAGCCGGTGGTCTGGATGTCGTCGTCGCCACTACTCGCCCCGAAACCATGCTCGGCGATACGGCGGTCGCGGTCCATCCCGGCGATGCGCGTTGGTCGCAGGCGATTGGCCTCGAGGTCGAACTGCCCCTTACCGCTAGGGCGATCGCCATCGTCGCCGATGAGTATGCCGATCCAGAGTTGGGCAGCGGAGCGGTCAAGGTCACGCCCGCCCACGATCCCAACGATTACGAGATCGGCCAGCGCCACCAACTCGAGCAGATTCAGGTTATCGGCTTTGACGGGGTGATGACCGGGGCGGCGGGCCGCTTTGCGGGCATGGATCGCTACGCCTGCCGCAAAGCCGTGGTCGCCGCACTCGAAGAGCAGGGCTTGTTGGTGAAAATCGAGTATTACGAGCACGCCGTTCCTCATCACGACAAATGCGGAACGGTCATAGAGCCACTGCCGATGGAGCAGTGGTTTATGGATATGAAGGCTCTGGCGCAAAAGGCCAAACCCGTCCTCGAAAGGCAGGAGATCAACTACGTGCCGGACCGGTTTCGCCACTACGCCATCGAATGGCTGGACCATATCCGCGATTGGGCATTGTCGCGGCAGATATGGTGGGGACACCGGATTCCCGCCTGGTATTGTCCCCATTGCAGCGGGGATGGATTGATCCCGATGGGGGGGGTGGAGCGCGAGCAGGCGCTCCGCGAGGGGAGTTTCAGAGTCTCGGTCGCCGCTGGAGCCAAGCCGATTGTCAGCACCTCCCGGCCGCAACGTTGTCCCGATTGCGGCGGTGGGGATTGGGTCCAGGACCCAGATGTCCTCGACACCTGGTTTTCCTCCGCCCTGTGGCCCTTTGCCACCCTGGGATGGCCCCAGCGCAGCGAAGACCTGGATTATTTCTATCCCACG
>JAYYUU010000227.1:0-7631 GCA_036343835.1 Candidatus Latescibacterota bacterium
GACGGCTTCCCGCTCTACGACTGCTCCTGCACCGATTGGAACGCCGCGCGAATGGGGCCAAAACGCGACCTTATCGGCGAGCTAGCCGACGCCGTGCGCACGGGGCCGACCGCGGTCGAATCCGGCTCCTTCACCGACACCAAACGCCAGGGCTTTACCAGCCAGGACATTCGCTTTACGACAAAAGGCGACGCGCTCTACGCCCTGCTGATGGCCTGGCCCGAAAATGGCGAAACCACCATCCAGACCCTGGCCTTGAGTTTGCGCGTCTACACCGACGAGATCGCTGCGGTGGAACTCCTCGGCTCAGATGCCGAACTCAAGTGGTCGCGCACCGCGCGCGGTCTCAAAGTGAAATTGCCCGAGGAAAAACCCTGCGATCACGCCTGCGCGCTCAAAATCACCCCGAAGCTATGAGAGCCTCCATGCCCGCACTCAACGACGACCAGCTCGCCGCCTACCACCTGGACGGCTACTGCATCGCCCGCCAATTCTTCAATGGCGAGGAAACCGACTTGCTGCGCCGCACCGCGTTGGCAGACCGCGAAATCGACCAGCGCGCCTTCGACCGCGCCGACGGCGAGGGCGGCACCGTGCGCCTGGCGGTCTGGAACCAACCCGGCGACTCGCTCTACGGGATGTTTGCGCGCTGTGAACGCATCGTCGACTCGATGGAAAACATCCTCGGCGGCGAGGCCTATCACTACCACTCCAAGATGATCCTCAAGGAGCCGAAAGTCGGCGGAGCCTGGGCCTGGCACCAGGACTACGGCTACTGGTATCACAATGGCTGCCTCTACCCGCTGATGGCCAGCGTCGCGATCGCCGTCGACCCGGCCACCCGCGACAATGGCTGTATGCAGATTCTCAAAGGTTCGCACCACATGGGCCGGGTCGAACACGTGCTCAAAGGCGAACAGACCGGCGCCGACCTCGAAATCGTCGCCGCCGCCACAGAGCGTCTCGAACTAGTCCACTGCGAGTTGGAACCGGGCGACGCGATGTTCTTCCACTGCAATGTCTTCCACCGCTCCGCCCGCAACGACTCCGACCACCCCCGCTGGTCGCTGATCTGCTGCTACAACGCCGCCCGCAACGACCCCTACAAGGACTCGCACCACCCACACTACTCGCCGCTGGCCAAAGTCGCCGACAGCGCCATCGTCGAAACGGGTACCCGCCGCTTCCAGGCCAATGACGAGGCCTGGCTCGACGCCGACCAGGCGCTGGACGATCGCCGCCGGCAATTGGCAGCACAACAACAGCAATAACAATAGCAAAACCCACTCCCCCCCCTCACCTTCCCACCATATACTCTGCCCGACCCGCAGAATATACATCACATCCCAAATCGCCGGACAACGCTCCCATGCCAGACCACCCCAAGATCCTCATCTGCGACCAACTCGTCGCCGCACCTACCTGAAAGAAGGAATCAATGCGCGTTTTCCTCACCGGATCCAGCGGCAAGATCGGCTCGGTCATCGAGCGGCTCTTCACTAAAGAAGGCCATGAGGTCGTCGCTTACGACATCGCCGACGGCTGCGATATCATGGATCCAGCGGCGGTTAAAAAAGCGATGGAAGGTTGCGACTGGGTCGTCCATCTGGCGATGGCGATGGGCAAGAAATACGCGCCGGAAACAGTCTACGCCAGCGGCACGGTAGGCACCTGGCACGTACTCCAAGCCGCCGAAGCCCACGGCGTCCAGCGCGTCGTCTCCTACTCCAGCGTCAATGCCATGGGGCTCTTTATGGGCGAAGCCACCCCCGACTACTTGCCCTTCGACGAAGACCACCCCTGCCGACCGGGCCGCCCCTATGGCATTGCCAAATACTTGGGCGAACAGACCTGCCGCCTCTTCACCGACCGCACCGGCATTCCCACCATCAGCATCCGCCCGCCGGCGGTGTGGGCCGCAGAGGATATCGCCTGGATCAAAGCAGAGCGGGAGCAAGACGCCGACTTCGAGTGGACGCCCTATTGGGAATACGGCTGTTATATCCACATCGAGGACTTGGCGCGAGCGACGCTTTGCGCGCTCACCTGCCCGGATCCGGGTCACGTCCCGCTACTCGTCGTCGCCGACGAAATCTCCTCCGCCGAGTTGACCAGCCGCACACTGGTACAGAAACTCCTGCCCGAGATCCAATGGCGCGGCGGGGCCGAATACGATGCGGATCCCTACAGGGCGCTGGTGAATAATAGTCGGGCGAAGGAAGTATTGGGCTGGGCGCCGCAATGCCATTGGCGCAGTTGAGATATTGCTTTAATCGACGCGCCGCAATCGGATCGCCCTGAGCTCCATCACCTCCGCCCCCGGCTTCTCCTCCGCCCCAATCCGCAACACCTGCCGCCCTTGTTCCAGCAGAATCGCCCCCAACACCAGCGGCGCGAATTCCTTCTCGTAGGACTCCGTCCGCGCAATCCGGTCGTCCTGATCCTTGAGCCTGGAGACAAAGGGCGCATCAATAGTGCCCATTAACCGCTCATCACCCGCCGCGACGACAACCCGCGCACCCACGTCCTCCGGTTGACACGCGTAGATCAGCGACACCTCGTACTCCCCCGCGTGTTGCACCTCGATTTCCCAGCCGATCCCATCCGCGATATTTTTCCACCCGACAAAAAACGAGGCATTGGGGTGAATCGAGCTCCAGGTGATATCGCCCTCGGGCAAGCCATCCTGGGCGTTGAGATAAGTCAGCGGGAATTCGCGATAGCCGACGGGTAGGGGGCGGGCCTCAGCACCGACGCAGGCGTCCATCTCCTCCCGCCAGGCGTCCAAGTCGCCCATCAACCGCTGATGCTCGGCCGAAAAATGCTCGGCCAAATTGTCGTCCTGGCCGATATCTCGCGCCATTTCGTATAAGCCATCCCGATAACCACCGGCGCGAAAGCGCTGCGTGCGCACGCTGTGATTTTGCCCGTTGGGACTCCGCGAATAGATCGCCCGGTCGGGCCAGTCCCCACCTTCTTCCATCAGCAGCGGTTTCAAGCTCATCCCGTCCAATGGCTGCTCCGTCGCACACTCGATCCCCGCCAAATCCGCCAGCGTCGGCAGAATATCCACCGCCCCACCGATCTGGTCGATCTGCAATCCCGCGCAAATTCGCTCCGGCCAGCGCAGAAAGAACATCGTCCGCACCCCGCCCTCATCGACGCTGCCCTTCTTGCCGCGCATCCCGCCATTCCAGCGCCAAGTATTGGGACCATTGTCGGTCAGATAGAGCACGATGGTGTCATTGGCCGCGCCCACTGCCTCGAGCTGATCGAGCACCCGACCGACGTTCCAGTCGAGATTCTCGCACATCGCCAGCACGGCTTTCGTCGTCTCGACATCTTCTGCTGCTGCGTCGCGGTGGCGCTGTTGGATCTCGCGGTCGCGGACCTGGTCGAACCACTCGTCGGGCACTTGGAAGGGGCTGTGCGGCACGTTGAAGGAGAGATAGCAGAGGAATGGCTCGTCGCCGCCCGCGGCGATAAAGTCCATCGCCGCCTCGGCGAAGTAGTCGGTGATATAGCCCTCCGCCTTGAACTCCGCGCCATTGTGCTCGAGCGCGCTGTCGAAGTAGTGGCCCCAGTGCCCACAGCAAAAACCCTTGAACTCGTCGAAACCGCGGCCATTGGGGTGGTAGGGATAGGCCGAGCCGCTGTGCCACTTGCCGAAATAGCCGGTGCGATAGCCCGCCCGTTTGCACACATCACCGAGGGTGGTCTCGTCGAGATTGAGACACTCGGCCCTGCGCGTCACCCCGCGCACCCCCGTGCGCGGATAGTAACGCCCGGTGAGGATCTCCGCCCGCGTCGGCGCGCAGAGCGGCGTGACGTAGAACCAATCGAAGTCCGCACCTGCTCTGGCCAATTGGTCGATGTGCGGCGTCTGAATATTGCCATTGCCCTTGCAGCTGAGATCCCCCCAACCCTGGTCGTCGGTGAGGATCAATAAGATATTCGGTCGGCTCATTGCTCGGCGTGGATCTGTTTGATTAGTGCACGGGCGCTGCCCATCTGCCGCTTCGCTGCGGCCAGGGTCGCCAGCGCGACCTCGTTTTTCAACGTCTCCGGTCCCTTGTCGAGCGACGGACTCAGACCGCGTTGACGGCACCACCCCTGATAGACCTCCACCGACTCGAGCCCCAGCGTCTCAAGATCCTTGCGCACGGTCTCGTCGCCGCGCTCGGCGCTCCGGTGCTCCTCGCGCTCCTGCCGCCAGGCCTTCTTGCGGTGGAAGCGCAGACCGTGTTGGTGGCACCACGCCTGGTACTCTTCGGGAGACGACAGCCCCAAAGACTGGATATGGGCATACCAGTCGCCCTTATTCGAGGAGGCGAGGGCGCGCTGGTGGGCTCGGCGTTTTTTCTTTGCGGACATCTCTACTCCGGATAGCGCTGGCGGTACTGTACTTTCCTATTAGCTTATTTTACACACAATTGGATGCAGTTTTCAAGATGCCGACAAAATTTCCCTATCGCATCGCCCTACCCGGCGCCCCATGCGCCCAACTGGGCAGCGACGTCAAAATCGACAGCAGCGCGCCGGGCGCAGGGTCCACCTTTAGGGTGCGCCTCTAACGCATGCGCGTCGTCTTGCCGCTCCTGCTCCTGGCTCTCGGCTGCACTGCCGAAGACCTGCCGCTCGACCCCGAGGGCGCGACGGCAGATCTGTCCGCCCTTGATATTCGGACCCGTTTGGAGCCCGACCAGATGTGGGAAGGCCTGACCGCCCGCGCCATCAGCTGGCGCTTCCTCTCCTTCTCCCCTTTGCAGAAGACCATATCCGCCGTCGGCAGCTTCCAGATTACCTTCGTCAACACCCATTTAGAGCGGACTTGGCAATCGCAGGTGACGATCCGCTTCCGCGGTGCCGACGGGACCCTGCACATCCCCGAGACGCCGCTCGGCAATCTGTCCGTCACCGCCGACAGCACCGTCGCGGTCCGCGAAAACTTTATCCTCGAAGTCAAAGATCCGACCGCGGCGAATGCGATCGAGCAGATGACCATTGTCCTGTTCTAAAAAGAAAGCCACCCCAGATTGGCTCCCGGACCGGCTCGATATGGCTTGCTACTGCTCGACGCTCATTCCAGCGCCAATTCCTCCGGGCCGATCTCCGGCCCCATCGCCAGCGCCACCGCGCGCTGCACCCGGTGTTGAGTTCGCGCACATTGCCCGGCCAGTCGTAGTGCTTGAGCGCCTCTTCCGATTCTGGACTCAGGTGGGGCGCCTCCTTGTCCAGCTGCGCGGCCGGCTGCGCCCCGAACGTTTCGAGGCTGGGGTGCTCGCCGATAAAAGTGTCCTTGAACCAGGACGTCCCCGGCTCCTCGATCGCCGCGACCAGCTCTTTCCAGGTGGCATAGCCATATTCGCGCGCGACGACCAGCTGGGCGTTGCAGCGCGAGAATTCGGCGGCGATGATCTCGTGCACCGAGGCGGCCATCAGCTTCGGAAAAGACGCCTTGATGCGGTTGAACGCCTCAACTTCGCCGGCCTGGTGGTCATGGACCAGCTGCTTGGCCTGCTTCTTGAGGTGCATGAGGTTGGGGGTAGCAGGAAGGGATTTCGCCATGCGGACCCTCTTTCTCGTTAAGCGCCTGGCATCCGCATTTGCAGGCAGAAAGAAGGTTGATACAGGAGTTTTGGTAAGGTGGGCTAAGCCCTTTCTGTGGACACAGTGGCTCCCTTATAAGCACTACCAGTGAAGCAAACGAGGGCGCTGGCTCTTGTCAAGGCATTTAGCGACGCGTCCGTTGATGGCGGGATGGCTCTTTCGTTAATTAGAAGCTGTCCGACCTGTGGCAATGATATCCCACCGCACGAGAGAAAGGGGAATTATGAGTCTGGCCAAAGAGCTGGCCTATACAACCGCGACGGAACTGGCCGGCCACATCCGCCGCCGCGAGCTGTCGCCGGTAGAAGTCGTCGACGCGGCCATTACCCGCATAGAGGCGCGCAACCCCGGCCTCAACGCCTTCGTCTACCGCGGTTACGAGGACGCCCGCGATCGAGCCAGGGCGGCCGAGCAGGCCCTGATGGACGATGCGATGCTGGGCCCGCTGCACGGCGTGCCCACGGCGATGAAGGATCTCTTCGACTTCAAACCGGGCTGGGTGAGCACCTTCGGCGGCATCGGGGCCCTCGCGAACAATGCAGCCGATTTCTACTGCACCTATGCCGAGCGCATGGAACGGGCCGGCGCCATAATCCTCGGCAAGACCAACAGCCCGGTCATGGGCATGAGGGGTACCTGCGACAACTTTCTCTTCGGGCCTTCGCGCAATCCCTTCGACCCGACCAAAAATACCGGCGGCTCGTCCGGCGGCAGCGCCGCGGCGGTGGCCGACGGCCTGGTGCCCATCGCCGAGGGAACAGATGGTGGCGGTTCGATTCGCATCCCGGCGGCCTGGTGCGGCACCTATGGCTACAAAGCCTCGTTCGGCCGCGTCCCCCTGGTCATCCGGCCCAATGCCTTTGCCGGCGACACGCCCTTTTTATTCGAAGGGCCCATTACCCGGACGGTGGCCGACGCCGCGCTGGCGCTTAGCGTGCTTTCCGGCTACGATCCGCGCGATCCCTACAGCCTGGACCAAGAGGTCGACTTCGCCGCGGCGACCGAGCGGTCGATCGCCGGCTGGAAAATCGCCTACAGCCCCGCGCTCGATGTCTTTCCGGTCGAGCCGAAAGTCGCCACGGCGATAGAGCGGGCAGTGGGCGCCTTTGTCGAAGCGGGAGCTGAAGTCGAGGAAGTGCGGCTCGGCATTGAGCGCTCGCATATCGAACTGGCCGAGCTGTGGTGCCGGCTGATTATGCCGGTCGGTCTCGAGGCGATCGAAAATTTCAAAAGCCAGGGCATCGACCTGTTTAAAGACCACCGGCACGACCTGCCCCCGGAGTATCTCGAGTGGGCCGATCGCTGCCGCGATATGAAGGTCCTCGACTTCTTCCGCGACCAGCAGGTCCGGAGCGAGATCTTCGACGCCATCCAGGGCATCTTCGTCGACTACGACCTGCTGGTGACGCCGACCTTGGCCTGCATGCCGGTGGACAATGCCGACGATGGCAACACGCTGGGTCCACAGGAAGTCGACGGCGAAGAGGTCAACCGCCTGATCGGCTGGTGCCTGACCTACTTCACCAATTTTTCGGGCCACCCCTCCGCCTCCATTCCGGCCGGGTTGATCGACGGACTACCCGTCGGCATGCAGCTCATCGGACGGCGCTACGAGGACGCGGACGTGCTGGCGGCGAGTGCGGTCTTCGAAAAGCTGCGGCCGTGGCGGGACACCTACGAGATCTGCGCCGACAGACCCCTTTAAGCGGAAGGAAACGATATGACCTGGACCCGCAGTGAAGACGAAGTCCTCGCCACCTTGCAGGATCCTCGTCGCCATCGACAGCGTCAACCCCGCGCTCCCCGGCGGCACTCAGGGTGAAAGCAGTGAGATAGGTGGGGGCAAAAAAAACAGGTGCCTCCGACCACGCCTCCTCCGTAACGCTGGTCAGCTTCACCAGCACCGAGTGGATATCGCAGTCGACCCCGTAGGCGGTGCGCCAGGGGTAGATCAGCGGCATGGCCACGTAGTAGACGTCGAGTCGGTCGATCCGCATGGGAATCTCCTGCTAAGTCGACGC
>JAYYUU010000228.1:0-11223 GCA_036343835.1 Candidatus Latescibacterota bacterium
GGATTCCTTTTACGATCTCTCCGACGGGGAGCGCCAGCCGCACAAATGGGGCTATACCGATACTAATTTCGAGTTCGACGGTCCGAAGACCGTGCGGGTGACGGGCAGCCGCTATCCGCTGGCCGGCTATACCATGCCCTACTTTATCCCCTTCGTCGAAGAGATGCTCGGAGTGCCGATCAACCCCGACGAGATCGCGGTCGAGAAGGAGACGCAAGTAGTGCCCGATTCGCGGGCTGACGAGGCGCTGGTGGCGGCCTTACAGGAGGCTCTGGGTTCAGCACAGGTCTCGCTCGACGACAAGGACCGGCTGGTGCACAGCCACGGCCAGCTGAGCGTCGACGAGATCTACCGCCTGCTCTACGGCGACTCGCTGGAGCGGGTGGTCGATGTGGTACTCTATCCGCAGAGCGAGGAACACGTCAGCGCCATCGTGCACCTGGCTGGGGCGCGCGACCTGTGTCTGGTGCCCTATGGCGGCGGCACCAATGTCAGCGGCGCGCTGGCGCTGCCCAAAGACGACGGCCGCGTCTTCGCCTCGGTGGATATGCGGCGGATGAACAGAATCATCTGGCTCGACGAGGAGAATCTCCAGGCCTGTATTGAGGCGGGGATTTCGGGCAAGGAGCTGGAGCGTGAGCTCTCCGCCCGCGGCTACACCTCGGGCCACGATCCCGATAGCGTTGAGTTGTCGACATTGGGCGGGTGGATCGCGACCAATGCCAGCGGGATGAAAAAAAATCGCTATGGCAATATCGAGGATATCGTCCTCGAGGCGACTTTGGTCGCGCCCACCGGCGAGGTGGAGACCCTGCACGCGACGCCGCGCAACTCGGTCGGGGTCCAGCCGCGGGGGTTGCTTTTTGGCTCGGAAGGCAATTTTGGCCTTATCACCAAGGCGGTACTCAAGGTCCATCCCCAACCGCAAGTGCGCGAATATGGCTCGCTGGTCTTTAAGTCCTTCGCCGAGGGTGTGGATTATTTGAAGGCGCTGCGGCAGACGGGGGCCTTGCCGGCGAGTATCCGCCTGGTCAACAACAACGAGTTTCGCTTTGGGCAGGCTTTGAAGGCGGCACCTTCAGCTTTGCAGCACTGGAAGGAGCAGGTGCAGAAATTCGCGCTGTTGAAGGTGATGGGCTTCGACCCGTTGCAGATGGTGGCTTGTACGATCGTGATGGAGGGTACTCGCGACGAGGTCGAGCACCAGCGGCGGACGATTTTCAAGCTCGCCAAGGCGCATGGGGGCAAGAGTGCCGGGTCCACCAATGGCAAGCGCGGCTATATGCTGACCTTTGGCATCGCCTATATCCGCGATTTTTTGAATCAGTTCAATTTTTTGGGTGAGACCTTCGAGACTTCGGTGCCGTGGAATAAGATTCACGACGTGACACAGGCGGTGCAGA
Organism: Candidatus Latescibacterota bacterium; assembly: GCA_036343835.1. GTDB lineage: Bacteria > Latescibacterota > UBA2968 > UBA8231 > UBA8231. The sequence continues at coordinate 1,404 of JAYYUU010000228.1, forward strand.
AGGTGCTGGTTGAGCAGTGCGAGTCGTACGGGGTTGAAGGACGGCCCTATCTGTCGTACCGGGTGACGCAGACCTACCACACAGGGGTGTGCATTTATTTTACGATGGGCTTTTCGGGTCGGGGGCTGGAGCATCCGATTGAGGTCTATCACGATGTCGAGCACGAGTTGCGACAGACCATTTTGGATCATGGTGGGTCGTTGTCGCATCATCACGGGGTGGGGAAGATCCGGCAGGGTTTTATGCGGCAGGTGCAGAGCGAGAATAGCATCGCGGTATTGCAGAAGACCAAGGAGGCGCTGGATCCGCAGAATGTGTTTGGGATTCGCAATGGGTTTTTTACGGATCTTGCGGGGTCGGGATCGGGGTCGGAGTAGGTGGCTTGGGGGATGCGTCTCACGCTGCGGGCCGGGGCGCGGCTGACGGCGCCCGCTTACTCGCCCCGTCTGTTTCGCCGCGCCTCCACCGGGAAAACACCCATCGGGCTGGTGGAGGGGCGCGCAGGCGACGTGCAGAGCACCCGTAACGAGCGGCGAGAGTGGGGCGCTATGATTCAACCGATGGTCTTGGGGGAGCTTTTTCCTGCGGCAGACCCCCGGCCCTTCGCTCCGCCTGGAGGATGGTGGAGGATTAAGGGTAAAGCGTGGGTACATTAAGCGAAAAAATAGTTGTAATTACCGGGGCGTCGTCTGGGTTGGGGGCGACGTTGGGGGTGGAGTGCGCCAGGGAGGGGGCGCGGTTGGCGATCTTTGCGCGGAATGGGGAAAAGTTGGAGGAAGTGGCGAAGGCCTGTCGAGATGGGGGGGGGGAGACATTGGCTGTGGTGGGGGATGTGACGATGGCGGAGGAGGGGAAAAGATTGGTTGCGGAGACCGTCGGTCGTTTCGGTCGCATTGATTATCTGGTTGCCAATGCCGGGGTCAGCATGTGGACTTTGTTTGAAGAGGTCGAGGATCTGGCGTTGTTTCGGAAGTTGATGGAGGTGAATTATCTGGGGGCGGTGTATTGCGTGCATCCCGCATTGCAGTATTTGCAGGAAAGCGGAGGGGTGTTCGTGGCCGTGTCGTCGATACAGGGGAAGGTGGGCGTGCCGCTGCACACGGGATATTCGGCGTCGAAGCACGCGCTGCAGGGGTTTTGCGACGCGTTGCGGATGGAGGTGGAGGAGAGCGGGGTGGGGGTGATGACGGTGTTGTTGCACTGGTTGCGGGGGACGGAGCTGAGGCAGAATGCGTTGGGGGGGGACGGACAGGCAATGGGGGAGTCGTCGCGCAAGCACGGTGCGGAGTCGGTGACGCTGGAGGAGGCGTCGCGGACGATTATGGCGGGGATGCTGGCGCGGCAGCGGCAGCTTTATATTCCGAAAAAGCTCAAGCTGCTGGTGGGGGCCAATGCGCTGTGGCCGCAACTGGCCGAGCGGGTGGTCAAGGGGACGGTGGGTCGGGAAGACGAGTAAGACAATCTGGACTAAAGCCCCCAGTCATAGATCCTGTAGAATAACACCTGCAGCATTTCTGCCACAGGCGCCCATTACCCCACCTCCCGGGTGCGATGCGGCACCACAGATAAAGAGGTTTTTTACCGGTGTTCGGTGATCTGACCAGCCGATTAGCGGACGAGCGGGCCCCAACTGATGAACGTGCATCGCCCCCTGCATAATATTGCCCCCAGTCAATCCATAGCTACGCTCGAGATCCAGGGGTGTCATGGCATGGGTGAACAGAATTTTCTCTCTGATGTCCGGAGCAAATTCCTGTAATCTATCAATGCAGGTTGCAACCCAGGCATCCTTTACATCATCCCAATTTCGGCCATTGGACAAATTATACGGAGCGTATTGCACAAAGATAGACATGATGTGTTTGCCGGCCGGAGCAATACTATCATCGACATTGGAGGGGATGACCATTTCGAGAACGGGCTTGCTACTATAATCTCCATTTACTGCTTCCCGATAGCCTTGCTCGATGTATTGCATATCCGGAGTAATATGGATGGTGCCGCGCAAGAGCTGGGGATCAACGCCAAAGTCAGGCAGCCCGTCCAGCGCCAGGTTTATCTTGCCGCTGGCGGATGAGTAATCGATATTTTTGACCTGTTGCAACATCGCTTCAGGAAGGTGTTTCGGGTCGAGCATCTTCACCAGGGTATTATTGACATCGATTCCAGAAGCAACTGATTTGCTATGGTACTCGCCCACAGCTGTCGATACACCACAGGCTGCATTCCGGTCGACGAGTATCTCTTTCACTTCAACTCCAGTTTTGATGTCAACCCCTAAGTCGACACAGGCTTGCTGCAATGCTGAAGCAAGTCCTCCCATGCCGCCTCTTATATAGCCCCATACTCCACGGGACCCGCCGGCATCACCCATCACATGATGCAGCAATACGTAGGCACTTCCCGGCGAAGCAGGGCTGTGGAAAGCTCCGATAATCGCATCAGTTGCCAATGTTCCCTTCAGCAAATCCGATTCAAACCAGCGATGCAGAATGCGGTCAGCTGCACCGGTTAACAACTCCATCGCTCCGGGGTTTTCATAGCAATTTTTTAAATACCATCCCTGTTTTCACGCCTCTGGCCAGATTCGTTACTTTCTTCATCGCGCCCATTTTGCGATAAGGGCTCGGCAACTGGGGCGGCACGGTTGTCAATAGCGGTTTGAGGTTCTCTGCGATATTGCTCAGCATTTCTTCATAAGCGGGAAAAGCTTCCGCATCGCTTTTGCTGAACCCCGCTATTGATTCGTAATTCCGCTTTGCATCATGGCCTAAAACCAAGTGTCTGCCGCGTCTGTCGAGCGAAATGGAAGACGGGTCGCGCTTGAGGACCTCATAGCCGTATTCTTTTAAGCGCAAATCGGCTATGACTTCCGGGAGGAGTAGACTTATCACATAGGATGCGGGCGAAAAAAGGAAGCCCGGATACAATTCTTCGGTCGATGCACAGCCGCCCAATATGTCGCGACGTTCCAATACACAGACTTTTTTCCCGGCCTTTGCCAAGTAGGCCGCAGTGATCAGGCCGTTGTGGCCACCACCAACAACGATGGTATCGTACATGAAATTCCTTATCATTCTGAGTTGGATTATTCCACGCCCGCATCTTGCAGGCACCCAGAGTAAACCCAGGGACGCTTATTTTTAAAGTGGGTCTGTCGGGAATAGCCTAAAGCGACCCCTTGTTCTCCGCCTCGACATAGGCACCGTAGAGATGCGGCCGCCGCTGCAGCCAGTTGATCTCGCGGAAGCAGGCGCCGTTCCAGGTGCGGTAGCCGTCTACAAGCGGCACGCGGGCCTCGACAAAGTCGCGGGTGCCGTCGTTGTAGGCCAAAAACTCGCCCTTGCGGTCGACGATGCAACTGCCTTGAGACGTGTTGCGGGCGACGACCAGGGTGAATTGGTTGTCGATGGCGCGGGTGCGCATGATGGCCTGCCAGCGATCCTCGCTAAAGACGGGCGCACCGGGACTCCAGCGGTCGGCGCGGTGGTCGCCCATGATGGGCAGCAGCAGGAAGTCGGCGCCGTTGAGGCCGACCATTCGCGCCGATTCAGCGGCCGAGCTGTCCATGCAGATATTGCAGCCGATGCGGCCGATCGCGGTGTCGAAGACGGGGAATTCGCGACCGGGGAGGATGCCCGACTCGCTCTCGCCGCCGACGGCGAGGTGAACCTTGTGGTAGCGGCCTTCGATGGTGCCGTCGGGTGCGATAAGCGCGGCGGTATTGTGGACGGCGTCGCCGTCGCGCTCGTAGAGCCCGAGGAGAATCCGCGTGTGATATTTTTGGGCGATGGCGGAGAATCCTGCGGTCTCTGGGCCGGGGGCGGTTACGGCCAGGTCGAGCGCGCTGCCGGGCATTTGCCACTGCAGCGCGATTTCGGGGAGGACGATGAGGTCGGGCGATGTAGCGCAGGCTTTTTTGCAGAGGGCGCTGTAGAACTGGCTATTGCCCTCAATGGTTTTGGGGACGTCGTGGCGCGCGTGGGCGTGGCCGGTGACGACGGAGATCGCGACCGAATCAAGCGCATCATCAGCGGCGACTTCTGCTATCAGGGGCAATTGCCAGCGCGCCTGTCCCTCGGCTGTCCAGCGCATAGTACAACGGACGACCATCGCCGAGGCATCTTGCGGAGCCTGGAGCGTCTGGCTAAAGCGCAGGCGACCTGCGGCCACTGGCTCGGGCGAGAGATAGTCCCACGGACCGCGGGTGTCTTTTTCTTCCGGCTCGATCGCGTACCAGAGGACCTTGCACTGCAGCGCGTCGCGCCAGGCGGCGAGATCGCGGTATTCGACCTCGGTGGATATCTGATAGTGGGCACCGGGTTCGACGCCGTCGTATTCGAGCTGCCAGCCGCCGCTTAATGTGCGGGTGCCATTGGCGGCGGTGTAGAGGGCGTCGCCTTCTCGCTCGGTGACGGGCGCGGCCTGTGGGTGCGGGGCCCAGGGGCGGGTATGGGCGAGCGTTGGGGCCATTTTAGTTTTAGGGGAAGAGGTCGCCGACGGCCATTTTCACCTCGCGGCCCTGGCCCCCGTCCTCGCGTACGACGAGCTGGCCCCCGGCGTAGTCGACGCCAGCGACACCGGCGAAGTCCACGGGGATTTCCATCAGGAAGTTGGCGTAGGAAAAGACCTGGGTTTCGTCGGAGTCGATAAAGCGGAAGATCTTGCGGTCGAAAATCTTGCCCTTTTCGACCAGCACCGGACCGGGTTGGTGCAGACCGGTGGTGCCGAACTCGAGACCGCGGGCGAAGGGCTTGTCGTCTTTGACATGGCGCCAGGCATCAAACCACGGATAGTCCGCGGTCGGCCAGATATAGCCGATAAGCAAGCCCTTGGCAGCGTTGATGGCGGTGGTCCAGCCGTATTCCTCTTCGACGAGAGAGGAGACGACGCCGGGCGCGGCGTCGTTGGTCAGGTGGCGAATGTCCACCTGCGTACCGTCCTTTTGCCGCGCGTGGGGCCAGCGAACTTCCGGGTCCTCTGGCGTCGGCATCGGCGTTTCTTGCATAAAACCGCGGGTGCCATTGGCGTCGACTACGGTGCTTTCGTCCAAGAAGGGCGGGCCAATGGTCGGGTGCTGGACGATATTGTAGATGCGGCCCAAGTGGCGGGTGTTGGTAACGGCTTCGGAGACGGTGAAGACGGCCTGGTTTTCGGCCATGCGAATCGAGCGAGTGACTTTGAGGCCGGCCAGGGGTAGTTCAGCCGACATCTGGGCTGCGAGCTGGCCGTCTTTTTTGCTGGCCTCCTGGTCCAATGTCCACCAGACGCGGGTGGCCTCGCCGTGCCAGCCCATGCCGTGGGCAAGCTCGGCTTCGGTGGCGGGCCCCCAGCGGTCTAAGCAGAGGAAGTGGCCCATCGAGCGCGGCTCTGGTGGGGGTTCGGTGTCGGGGGTGTCGCTAAAGGACCAGGAGTCCCATTGCAGGGGGTTGAGTTGGTTGCTTTTGAGGTGGAAGTCGGCGATCGAGCCGCCGCCCAGATCGACGACGAGTTTGGCGGCTTGGCCGTCGAGGACTAGGAGGGGGCGGTCTTCGGCTGCGTGGGTGATGGAGGATGTCCAGAATAAGGTGGCGAGGGTGATGGTCAATCGCATGGAGGGTGCTCCTTTAGAAGCGGTCTGTATGCGTGGATGGGGGGCAATTTACTAGAATTATTGACAGATGGCAAAGGGGGGATGATGTTGTTTTGGGTGGGAGGGGCGGCATCGGGAGGTTAGTTAGTCTCTGTGGGGAATTAACGTAGGTCCCAGATAATATGAGATATCTTTTACTTTTCGCTTTTCATATATGTATTCTCAACGCTTGCCTAGAGCCGGAAGCTAATGTTCCGCCCCGCTCGGACGAGTTCGTCCAATCGTATTATCAGGGGCTCGATCTGTTGGAGCGCTACCGGCTCCGCGAAGCCGAACGCGCCTTCGCGCGCTGTGCGCGATTAGAACCTGAAGCCGCCGAGGGGCATTGGCAGTTGGGGCGGGTGTGGTTGTTGCAGGGGCGGATTGAAGAAGGGGTGAGCCTGCTGGAACGGGCGCTGGCGTTGGATTCCACGTTGGATGCGGCGCGCGAATTGGTGTTGGAGACTTTTTTGGGGCGGGGGAAGGAGGCGTTGGAGGACGGGCGTTTCGCGCAGGCGCAGGCGTACTTGCAGCGGGCACTCGCCGTTGATGCGCGGGGATATGAGCCGCTCTACTGGGCGGCGATCACCGCGCTGTGGCAGGAGGATTACGTACGGGCCGATTCGCTATTGCAGGTGGCGGTGGCGGTGCATCCCGAGCCGCTGGAGTTGCGGTGGCATTTGGGTTTGGTGCAGGAGGCGTTGGGGCGGGGGCAAGATGCGGTGCCCGAGTCGCTGCGCTTTGTCGACGCCATAACCACAGGGGAGATCGGCGGGCGGTTTAGCGAAATCGGCGCGGTGGTGGGGGTCGACAAATTCGATGGCGGGCGGGCCAGCGCCTGGGCCGACTACGATGGCGATGGCGATCTCGATCTGGCCGTTATCGGGCATCCGAAACTGGCGTATTTTCGCAATGATGGCGGGCGCTTTGCCGAGCGGACTCGCGCCGCCGGGCTCTCTTTGCCCACAGGCGGCATCGGGGTGCAGACCGCCGATTACGACAACGACGGCGACGCCGATCTGTACGCAACGCGCGACGGATGGTTTGGCGGGGGTGAGAATGTGCTCTTTCAAAACGACGGTCGGGGTGTCTTTGCCGAGGTGACTGAGGCTGCGGGCACGGGCGATTCGGGCTCGAGTTTTTGCGCGGCGTGGAGCGACTTCGACCGCGATGGCTGGCTTGATCTCTACGTGGCCAATGGCACGGGGGCGACCGGCGACTCGACCAATGTGCTCTATCGCGCTAAGGGCGACGGGAGCTTTGCCGATGTGGCAATAGCGGCGGGCGTCGCGCACAGGGGGCAGACCTTGAGTGTGACCTGGGGCGACTTTGACGCCGATGGCTGGCCCGATCTCTACGCGTGCAATTTCACCGAGCCAAATGCGTTGTATCGCAATAGAGGCAACGGGACCTTTGCCGATCAAACGCAAGCCGCTGGCGTTGCAGCAGCGCATATCGACGGCTTTATCACCTTCGTCCTCGACTACGACAATGACGGCGCGCTGGATCTCTTTGTGGCCAATTGGAGTCAGTACGAGACGGTCTTGGCCGATCGGGTCGCCGGCGCGATGACGAGTGCACGCGATCGACCGGTGCTCTATCGAAATCAGGGCGATGGGACCTTTGTCGATATGACGGAAGCTGCGGGCTTATTGCGCGCCCTGGGCACGATGAGCGGGGTGCCCGGCGATGTCGACAACGATGGTTGGGTGGATATCTATCTGGGCAATGGTGGGCCGCAGATGGGTCGGCGCGACCCGGATACGCTCTACCGCAATAAAGGCGACGGCACTTTTCTTGATGTGACGGAAGCGGCGGGTCTGGGCCACGTGGGCAAATCGCATGGCGTGACCTTCGCCGACTACGACCGCGATGGCGATCTCGATCTCTATGCGCCGGTGGGCGGCGCGCAGCCCGGCGACCAGTGGTCCAATGCGCTCTATCGCAACGAGGGTTTCGGTCATCACTATCTGGTATTGGCGCTGCAGGGCACGCAGAGCAATCGCGATGGGATCGGCGCCAGGGTCGAGGTGCGGGCGGGCGATCTGGTGCAGTTTGGCGAAGTGGCGTCTGGATATAGCTTTGGCAATAGCTCTAGCTTAGAGCTGGAGTTTGGCCTGGGCCAGCGGCGGCAGGTGGAGCGGATCGAGGTCGCATGGCCGAGTGGGCAGGTGGATGTATATCGGGATATCGCCGCCGACCAGCACCTGGTGCTCAGGGAGGGGGAGACGCGATGAAGTGGCTGGCGCTGTGGGCGTTGTTGGTGGGGTGCGCCGCCGAGGGGGATGCGCCGACCGCGCATCGGCAGGCGCAGGAGCTCATCGGCGGCCGGCCCTTGCGGAGTTTGGATCGAGCTGAGTTGGCGCAGGCTGAGCAATTGGCAGCGCAGGCGCTGACGCGCGATTCGGAGTTGGGGGAGGCGGCCTTCGCGCTGGCCGCGCTCTACGCGGCGCGCGGGGCCTACGAGGATGCGACGGCGGTCTATCGCCGCCTGGTGGAAGCCCATCCCGATGCGGGTCGCGCCTATGCCGAGTTGGGTTTTAGTCTCGCTGCCCAAGGTCGTTATAGCGGGGCGCTGCGTGCCTATCAGGACGCATTGCGCCGGGGTGAGCAGTCGGCGCTGGTCTATGCGCGGCTGGGTCACGCTTATCAGGCGTTGGGGCATCTGGAGGAGAATCTCCACTCGGCGCGGGCGGCTTATCGCGCGTCGTTACAACTCGAGCGCGATAAGCCGGATGTGCTCTACCAACTGGCCCGGGTAGAAGCGCGGTTGGGGCAGGCGGAGGCGGCGCGCAAGCTGATGGAACAGGCGCTGGACGCCGCACCCGCAGATGTCGGGATCCGCGTCGATCTCGCCGCGCTCTATCGCGAGGCCGGGCAACTGCAATTGGCGCGCGGGGCGCTGGCCCAGGGGATGACCCTGGGTGGGGATGAGGCGATTCTACAGCAGGAGTTGGGGCGGCTATTGTGGGAAGCAGGCGATGGGGTGCGGGCATTGGCGCAGTTTGAGCGGGCACTCGCGGCCGATTCCGATCTGCACCTGGTTTATCGCTATATGGGGTTGATCCACAGCGCGGCGGGTCGGTCGGAAGCGGCGCTTGCCGCCTTTACAGAGTTAGTGGCCCGGCGGCCCACTGATGCAGCGGCCAGGGTGAATATCGGCATCGTCCACAGCCGGATGGGCGATCTCGCGGCGGCGGAAGCGGCGTTCAAGACGGCGGTGGATTTGGGGGGTGCGGGCGGTGACGCGGCGTTGAAGCTGGGCGGGCTCTACGTGCACCAACGGCGCTTGCGTCCGGCGCTGCAGGTGTTCAAGGCGGCGACGGTTGAATATCCCGAACACGCCGAGTTATTTGCCGCATTGGGCGACGCCTATCGCCAGTTGGGTTTGCTCAGTGCGGCAACACAGGCGGGCGAAGAGGCCGTGCGGCTCGACCCCCAAAGGGCACTGTGGCATTTTCACCTGGCTTCGACGTATGAGCAGTTGGACGACGATCGGGCGCGGGTCGAGTGGCGGCAGTATCTGGCGCTGGCCGCCGGCGACGCGCAGGAGGCGCAGCGTCGGGATTATGCGCGCGCGCGTCTGCAGCTATTGGAGAGGAAGGGCGAATGATCGACCTGGTGGCTTTTGATCTGGACGGCACAGTGCTCGATTCGGAGAGTCGGTTGGCGGTGGCGGCGGTGGAGACTGTCGCGGCGCTAGTTGCCCGTGGCGTGCCCACTGCCAGCGTCAGCGGGCGCAGCATTCGCCGCAGCCAGGAACCCTTTGCCCCCCACCCCGAATTGGCGCGGGCGCTCTACGTGGGCGGCTATAATGGCGCGGTGGTCGTCGGTCCGGATACGGGCGCGGGGCGGGCGGTGCTGCACGAGGAGCGCTTGGACGCGGCGGTCTTTAAGCAATTGGTGGAATACGGACGGGCGCAGGGGTTGAATCTGATTTATTGTATGTTTGAACAGACGGATGCGGGGATTGTCGAGGAGTATCGGCACGTGGCGCCGGTGGATCATCTCGAGGTGCTCGGGGGGCCGGGTTTTGTGCTGGACGAGGAGTTGTACGCGCGTTGTCTGGACGGGGAGTTGGGGGCGCCGCCGAAGATTATGCTGGTGGTGGATCCGCAGCGGCGGGGGGCGTTGACCGGGGATATCGAAGCGCTTTGTGGGGAGCAGGTGTATATGAGTTGGGCGATTGCTGATCGGGTGGAGATTATG
>JAYYUU010000229.1:0-7598 GCA_036343835.1 Candidatus Latescibacterota bacterium
ACCACGCTTGCCAGTAGCGCGGGCCGATCTCCACCGAGCGGGCAAATGCCGCCAGGGCCTTTTCGCGTTCGCCGCCCCTGGCGTAGGCATTGCCCAGATTGTAGTGGATCGCCGCATCTCCGTCCATCTCCATTGACCCCAGATCGCGATTGGCCGGTATGGCGAAAAGTGCAAAGACGGCCAGTCCCAGCCCCACTCCATCCCAGCGCCCCACCCGCGCCCAGTCGTACAGACCCCAAACCCCATAGGCGGCGAAGACCAACAACACCGGCAACACCGGCACCCGGTAGCGCGCCGCGACAAAGAACATCGCCACCCCCATACAGTAGCTCATCACATAGATCATCGGCGGCGTCGGCCCAATGCGCCTGAGACTCAACAACAGCCCCCACATCGCCAGCGGAGCCAACAAACCGAAGGGAAAGGCGATCCCCTCCTTCCACAAGGTCGCCGACAATACCGCTGAATAATTGCGCCAGTAGTAGATCGGCTGGTTGCGCCCCGATTCGTCGCCGTGCCAGAACGCCCCCAGCTTGCTCATCATCAATCCCATCCACCAGACCGGGTCGGCGGCGATATGCGTCCAGGCCTGGTCCATGAAATACGCCGATTTCGCCGATGGCCTGGTGATGCCCTCTCGCGCCGGCTGCGTCACCAGCGCGTCCCATTCCCACCCCGGGCGGATTGCCACCGTCCGCTCGTAGTCGGGATTGTTGCCGATATAGAAGTTGATTCCCATATTGTAGGAAATGCCCACACCGTCGCCGCCGATATAGGCGTTGCGCGCTGCCACCGGTGCGATCGGCAACATGCACCCGAGCATAAAGACGACCGTATACTCCAGCCCCAGCCGGTGCGGAAAACGCCGCAGCAAATCAATCGGCACCATCACCGCGAACACCATCACCGTTGGCACGGCCAAAGCCCCTAAACCAAAGGCCGCACCCGCGCCCAAAAATCCCCAGCCCGTAGGCCGGCGCCAAACCCCCAACAGCACCACCAGCGCCGCCATATTGAGAAACACCGACAGCGTGGCGGGCAACAGTTCGCCGTCGAAGAAAATCAACGGCCCGTAGAGCGCGGCGGCTACTGCGGCCATAAGCCCCACCGCCGGGTTAAATAAATGGCGCCCGATCCAAAAGACCATCGCGCAGACCAGCGCCCCCATCAGCGCCTGCACCAGGCGCGCGGCATGGAAAAATGTGCCTGGGGCCAGGGCTTGCACCACCCCAAGAAAATACGGATAGAGCGGCGGTTGCCAGAACGGCCCCTGTCCCACCCCCAGCCAGTTGCCCGTCGCCAGTTGCATCGCCTGGCGGGTATAGGTCTCCGAATCGACGGCTGGATGCGCAAAGAGCGGGCTCTGGTCTATCTCCAGGATGTAGATGACCCGCAGCAATAGCGCCAGACCGAAGACCAGCCACAGGGGGCGGCGGCCTTTTAGTATGTTTTCCAATACGGCCATGTTCTTTTAGTGTCTATTCGCTATATATAGTGTATATCGTTCCGCCCATCTGCAATTGGAAATAACAGTCTATGCCGCAACCGACATCAGGCTCCTCCTCTGCCCTGGGCACTGCCTTTTCGTTCGTGCTGGTCCTGGCGTTTACCGTCTTTATGACCTTCACCAGCGTGCGGACCTATGTGCTCTACGGCAATTACACCGGTCTGACCGATCACTTCAACACCATCGGCGTCATCTTCCTGATCTTCTGGATCACAGCCACCTCGCTCATGTTGCGCCTGCTCCACCTCGTCTTGCGTCTCTCCCCGACCAACTTCGCCCTGGTCTACGCCGCGCTGATGGTCGCGGTGGTATTGCCTTCGATGGGCTTCGGCGGCTACTTCATCCCCCTGATCGCCGGCGTCTTCTACTACGCGACCCCCGAAAACAACTGGTCCGACCTGCTCTGGCCGCACATCCCCAACTGGGCCGCGCCCCGCGACCTCGAATCCATCCGCCAGCTCTTTGAAGGCGCCGATGTCGGCACGCCGATCCCCTGGTCTATGTGGGCCGGGCCGCTTTTGTGGTGGGGCCTCTTTATGCTGGCCTTCTTCTTCGTCAGCGTCGCGCTGATCAGCCTGGTCCACCACCAGTGGTCGCGGCAGGAACGCCTGGTCTACCCCCTGGCCGCGGTCCCCAATATGCTTTTGACTAGTCTCGAAAACCCGACCGCGTCGATCCTCAAGAGCAAGCTGCTTTGGTTGGGATTCTTCCTCGCCTGGATACTGCCGACCGTCAATATGCTCGACCAGGTCTTCGACTTCGAAATCATCCACGGCTTCGGCATTCCCGGCGGGCGCTTCGAGATCCGCCAATTCGGCCTCAGCTATGGGCTCAACACCGATTTGCTGGTCGTGGGTCTGAGTTATCTGGTCAACCTCAACGTGCTCTTCAGCGTCTGGTTTTTCCACCTGATCATCGCCGCCGAGGGCGCATTGCTCAACTGGCTCGGCATCACCATCGCGCTGCCGGCGCAACCCCACGCCCCGGGCAATGTGCTCTTGGCCCATCAGCAAGTCGGCTCGTTATTGTGTATCGTTGGGGTCTCGCTGTGGATGTCGCGCGATTTTTTGCGCCGCCAGTGGCGGCTGATCGTCAGCGGCGACGAAAATCCCACTAATCCCATCTCGCCGCGTTTCGCCGCCCTGCTCGGTCTGGTCGGGTTGGCCTATATGTGCGGCTTCTTATACATGAGCGGCCTGAGCTTTATCTGGAGCGTCGTCTTCCTCCTGGTGGCCCTCGTGCTCTTCTTCGGCATCGCCCGCCTACTGGCCCAAACCGGCATCGGCCGCCTGCGCGCTCCCACCTCCGTGCCGCCGATCCTGACCAATATCTTCGGCACCGCCCCCTTCGGCGCCCAGGGCCTGACGGCTATGGGTTTGAGCATGGTCTGGACCGCCGATTTACAGCTCTTCCTGATGGGCACCCTCGCCCACGCCTTCAAAGTCTGCGAACCCGCCCAACTCAAGATCAGCGGGCGCAAGCTGGTGATCTTTTTGACCGCCGCGATGGTCTGCGGCGTAGTGACCACTATGGTCTGCTATATCTGGCTCGGCTATCGCCACGGGCTGATCCACGGCTACAGCTGGTATTTCGTCAGCTCGCCGCAATACCACTGGGCCTGGGTGGCCAACTCGATCAACAACCCCAACCCCGCCGAGCCGCTGGCGGCCGTATTTTTAGCCATCGGCGCCGGGCTGACCGGGCTGCTCTCGCTCGCCCAGTACCGGTTCGCCGGCTGGCCGCTGCATCCTGTGGGCCTGGGCATCGCCCTGACCAATACCGTCTCGATCGACTGGTTCGGGATGTTTTTGGCCTGGCTGATCAAGCTGGTGGCCCTGCGCTACGGCGGCATTGCGCTCTATCGCCTGCTGCTGCCCTTCTTTATCGGGCTGATCTTGGGCACTTCCGTCGGCATTGGCGGCGCCTCGATGGTCTACGCATTTTATTATTACTAAGGCGCCGGTGCTTCGGCGTCGATCAGTCCCTCCTGCTTCAGTTCAGCCCAGAAATCCGCCGGGATCGCGTGCTCTAAAAAGCCCACATTGCCCTCGACCTCGGCCACCGACCGCGCGCCGGGAATCACCGTCGCCACCGCCGGGTGCCCGAAGGGAAACTGCAGCGCCGCCGCCTGCAAGGGCACTCCATGCCGCGCGCAGACCGCCTCGATCCCACCCACCCGTTCCTTCCGATGCGCCGGTGCCGGCGCATAATTGTAATAGGCTCCCTCAATAGCCCCGGTCGCCAAAATCCCCGAGTTATAGGGCCCGCCGACGACGATCCGCACATTCTTCTCCTGACACAAAGGCAACAACTCGCGTAGCGACTCCTGTTCCAATAGCGTATAGCGACCGGCCAGCAAAAAGGCGTCGAAATCCCCCGCGCGGGCAAAATCCGCCAACATCTGCCACTGGTTCATCCCCAGCCCGATCGCCTTGACCACCCCCTGCTCACGCAACTCGGCCAGCGCCGGATAGGCCCCGGTCATCACTTGGTCGAAGTTGACCCGATCGCCCGGCACCCAGCCCGGCTCGATGCTCTTGGCGTCATCCGGGTCGTGGATCAGCACGATGTCGAGGCGGTCCATTTTGAGCCGCTCCAGACTGCCCTCGATCGAGCGCAGCACTGCGTCGCGCGAATAATCGAAATAGCTCGTCAACTCGGGCGCGTCGACAAAGAGCTCGACATAGTCATCGCCCTCCTGCCGCTCCTTGAGCATATAGCCGACCTTGGAGGAAATCGCGATTTCGTCGCGGTCGTAGCGCGCCAACCCCGGCCCCATCCGCGCCTCGCTCATCCCGTAGCCATAGAGTGGCGCGGTGTCGAAATAGCGCACACCGGCGTTATACGACGCGGCGATTACGTCGAGTCCCTCCCGCTCTTTGAGCGCCGAGTACATATTGCCGAATGTCGTGCCGCCCAAGCCCAGGCGGGTCACCTCCAGACCGTGCGGTCCGATCTTCTCCCTATCGCCTGCTTTCATATGACCACTCCTTCAAAAAATGGGAATCCGATTGCCGGTTTCCCCGGTGATATAGTCGAAGACCACCCAGAACCCCGAGACGAAAATGTGCCCGAGAATAAACCCCAGAAACAACGGCCGCAATTGCCGATACAGCGTCACGCCCCCGTATTTGAGCACCAGCGCCTTGAGCAACCAGCCGATAAAAATGCTAAACCACGACCAGATGATCGTCAGCGTCGCGCCGATGGGAAAACCCAGATAGTGGACCGGCCACCACAGAAAATGATGCCGCGCATACATCAGCATCCCCATAATCCCCGCGCCGATCCCCGCGTATAGGAAGCGCGGCCCGATCTCGGCGAAGTCGCGCCAGGGGTGACTGGGATTGGCGATCTTAAAGGCCGAGTCGGCGTGGACAATTTCGCCAAAGCGATTGTAAAACCACCAGTCGAGATTGATCCCGCCATAGGTATAACCCATCCACACCACCATCCACACCGACCCCCCCAACCCGACGATAATCGAGAGCATAATCGCCCAGAACAAGGGTCGCCCCCGCACCTGGCCGATATCGGCCAGCTTCATGCTACTGATCGCCGAGGCCATAATCATCGTCCGCAAATCCCCCGCCCAACTAAAGGTCATCCCCAGACTCACCAACCCCGCCGGCCCGATCGCCTCAGTGCCGACTGAGTGGATCACAAAGGGCTGCGCCGTCATCTGCGCCCGCGCAAAACCCAAGCCCCCCTCGGCGACGATCCGCGTCAGCCCATAGAAAATGCAAAAGGCCACGAAGAGAAAAAATAGCGACACCCACCATGGCACTCCCGACAAAGTCAGCCAACCGGTGGCATAGGCGCTCGACAGGAACAATAGGATGATCGCCGACCGATACGAGAGAATCTCCTGCGCGTCGTCCAATCCCCCTTCATTGTAAAAGGCCTTGCGCCAGACCTGCCGCAAATAACCCCGGCTATTCCACAACCCGTAGAGCACCAGCACCAGCATCGCCCCCATCCCCTCATAGGATACCGACATCGAGCCTTCCATAAAGAGATCGCGGCGACCCGGCAGCGAGTAGCCGATGATATTCTCGGTAGTGATCTGGATTTTGGTCAACAGGTGAAACAGCCAGATGCTCAACCCCACATCCAGACTCAAGAAATAGGCCAGTCCCATCGCCACGAAGTTGACATTGGTCGTCAGATTCAACGAGTTGTTGAAAAGCTGGACACTATTGCGCAGCTGCACTGCGGGGATAAAGGGGAAGTAGTGGTTTAGCGCGTTGGTGCTGAATAGGCAAAACGGCAGCGCAAAGCCGATCCACATCAGCATATTTTTGAGGAATGGACTGACGATCGACCCGTCCTTGCTCTCCTCGGTCATATCGATCGGCAATTGCAAGAGCGGGAAGGTCAAGCGGTCGTAGTCGACCCACTGGCGGCGGACAATCGACATGATGGTGATCATCATCAAATAGATCGAAAGAATAAACGACATCCAGGCGGCTAAGGGTACAGCCCAGTGCTCCCAGGGGATCCGCTGCCCTTTGGGCAGGCCTTCAAAGAAGTATTTGATCGCGTCCGGATCCTGCGGCACCATCCACTCCTTGACATAGGGATGCAGCAGCTCGGACCAGTTGTTTTCGGGGGTCGCGTAATAGTAGATATTGGGCAACATCGCGATCAAATTGCCCGTAAAACCCCAGGTCGGGATCGCCGAGCCGATGATCATCATCGCGTAGATGACGATCAATTCGGCGCGGTTGAAACCCCACGACCGCTTGATCAGCTTGAGCAAGGGATTGACAAAGGCCACCACCACGAAGAACAGGAACACCGCCCCGGCGGTGATATAGTCGGAGGACATCCCCGCGGTGGCCATCGCCAGCCGGGCGTAGGCGAAGAACATATTGATCGCCATCGACATCAACGCGCCGAAGGCGAGCGAGCGATAGGTAAAATTACCGAACATAGTTGTGCATTGTAGACAATTCTCCCATCGGACGCAAATGCATCAAAGCGTTGAAAATGATCGGTTTGCGCTTTACTTATTTATGCTAATTGTCGCATCGCCGACAATGCTGTATTATTAGCCCGTCATCTATTCAGTGAGGAAAAAATCCCATGCACCCAGATATCAATTCCCAACTCGACGCGCTCGAAAAAGACGGTTTCCTCCTCGTCGAAGGAGCACTGACGCCCGATGAGGTCGAACACACCCGCCAGCGCATCAACCACGCCCGCCAGATGGGTTGGGAAGAAGGTCTCAACGCCGTCGGCAATATGTGGTTCGACTCGCTTTTGGACCGCGAGCCGGAGAATTTCAGCTCACTCGTCGGCCACCCAAACATACGGCCCTATCTAGAAGGCATGCTCGGCATGCAATGCCAGTTGCGCAGCTTCCGCGCCCATATCAACCCCGGGCCCTACCTGCAGGAGTGGCACCTGGACTTCTATGGCTACTGGCAGGAAAAACGCGCGGCCGAAAAACACCGCCTCGCCGTGCCCCCTATCGGAATTAACACCACCTACTATTTCCAGGACAATGCCCCCGGCGAAGGGCATCTCAAATTCATCAAAAACGGCCACCAGTTCGAACCGCCCCAGCTCTACCCCATGGACCGCCCCAAGTTCGAAGCGTGGTGCGAAGCGCAGGAACACGTCGTACTCTACCCCAAAGCCGGCGACTGCGTCGTCTTCTTGAGCCATATCCCCCACCAGGGCGCCAAGGAGCGCGACGATATGGAGCGCAGCAATGTCGTCTGCCACTACCAGCTGGCACCGATGTACGAGGGCATCTGGCACGTGGCGCAGTCCCGAGGCTATGCGGGCACCTTTCCCTTCGCCGAGCCGGCCTAAGCACTGACCATACGCTGCGACATCGTACGCTTGCTACAGGAATTCCCATACGCCAAGGAGGAAGTATTGACCGCACTCAAAGTAGGTATCATCGGCCTGGGTGGCATCGCCCGCTCGCACTGCGACTCGATCGCCCACCTCGACAACGTGGAAATCGTCGCTGTCGCCGATCTCTTCGAGGAGAAACGGCGCGAGTACCTGGACAAATACGACATTCCCAAGGGCTACCAGACCCACCACGAGCTATTGGCCGACGACGAGGTCGAAG
>JAYYUU010000230.1:0-10233 GCA_036343835.1 Candidatus Latescibacterota bacterium
TTCTATAACAGTAATCAACCTAGCTCTTTGCTGTCAAGAGGATAATGGATATGGCACAGATTCTGGATCTCGGCTCCCGCGTCGAACTGGTCTCCATGGACGCCCACTGCAACGATATCACCATAGCGCTGTATAGTCCAGACAGCGACGGCGATCCAGTCTACAGAGTCCACACTTATAGTAACCTCCCAAGCGCCGACGAGCGCATCGCCAGCCTGATCCAAACGATGCAAGGTCTCGGGGACATGGAACAAACCGCCGAGGGCCTGCTCCGCTTCCCCTGTGGTCACGCCCATCAACTCGGCGCCCGGCGGCTTTTCCTCGAATCCTGCAAGGTAGACCCAACCACCACTGCCGAGCCGCGTCCCTTGCGCATCTTTGACAAAAAGGCCAATGGCACCATCGCCGTCGCCAGCCTCGGTGCAGGACTTTACGAAGCCCAGCCCGAAGCAGACGCCGAAGGGGCGGACCGCCGCGTCACCACCATCGCCCGCGGTCTGATCCGCCTGGGCGAAATGGAGGAAATCGCCGACCAGCCCAACCAGGCTCGCTTTGGTTGCGGCCAGTCTCACGACGCTTTAATCGGCCTGCTGCTCGTCCGCGCCCCCAATGTGCGCGCCGCCATGCGCGAAGCCGAAGATATGGCCTCGCGCGGCGTGCTCTCGGCCCCCAGCGCCCAGGAGTAAAGGAGATGGCAATGACCGCTTCGATGACCAGCAGGGAACGCGTCCTCGCCGCCCTCAAACGCGAGCCCGTCGACCGCACCCCCTTGTGCAACCCGACCTCAGTGGCCACCGTCGAGCTGATGGACTTGGTCGACGCCCCCTTTCCCGACGCCAACCGCAAACCCGAACTGATGGCACGGCTAGCCGCCACCGGCCATACCGAATTGGGCTTCGACACCATTATGCCGGTCTTCACCATCATCCAGGAGTCCTCGGCACTGGGCTGCAAGATCCAGTGGGAACAGAAGGACAACTGGCCGACCGTCCGCATGCGCGAACCGATCTGGCACGAACCCGACGATATCAAAGTCCCCGCCGATCTCTGTACCCACCCCGATACCGCCTGCGTCACCGAGGCGATAAAAATCCTGCGCAAAGAGTACGGCGACGAAGTCGCCATCGTCGGCAAGACCATGGGACCCTGGTCGCAGGGCTACCACTGCTTTGGGGTCGAGCCCTTCCTGCTGATGTCTTTGGACGATCCGGGCAAGACCAAGCTCTGTCTGGACCGCATGAAGGAGATCACCATCGAATTTGGGCAGGCCCAGATCGACGCCGGCGCCGACGCGCTATGCCTGCCCGACCACGCCACCGGCGACTTGGTCAGCGGCGAATACTACGAGCGCTATCTCCGCGATATGCACATTGAGTTCGCCGAACGGCTTTCGGTGCCGATTATCCTCCACATCTGCGGCCGCACCGTCGACCGCATGGAGTATATCGCCCAGACCGGGATGGCCGCCTTCCACTACGATTCCAAGAACACCCCCGAGGAATCGATGGAGATCGTCAGGGACCGCATTTCGCTGGTGGGCAATATCAACAACCCCGAGACCCTCTTTTCCAAGGGGCCGGAAGTCGTCAGCGCCGAAGTGACGCGCAATCTCGAGGCCGGGGTCCAACTCGTCGGCCCCGAGTGCGCGATCCCTTTGCAGACCTCAATAGAAAACCTGCAGGAAATTTCCCGCACCGTGCGCGAGTGGCACCGGGACCGAGATTCAAATTTGTCCAACTAGGAGACAGGCATGGCAGAAATCACCGACATCGCCAACGAATTCATCCGCGATGAAATCGAGGAGTTTATCGAGCGCGACGACGAGCGCGAGCGCATCACCAACCTCTTCTCCCAGGCCAGCGGGAGGATGCAGAATATCTCCGCTGCCTTGATCGACGGCGACCACCAAACCGTCGATGAGCTGACCGGCCAGGCCATCGCTGACGATATTGAGGCGCTGGAGGTCATGGACAACGGGCTGATTGCCGGGATGGCCATCGTCGGGATCAAGTTCCGCGATAATTTTATCTTCGTACCCGAGGTCCTGGCCTGCGCCCGGGCGATGAAGGCGGGCATGGCCCATATCGAGCCGATCCTCTCGGCCTCGGGTGTCGAGCCGGCCGGCATCGTGATCATGGGCACGGTCAAGGGCGATCTCCACGATATCGGCAAGAATCTGTGCATCATGATGTTGCGCGGCTCCGGCTTCGTCGTCCACGACTTAGGCGTCGACACCTCCGAAGATGAATTTATCGAAGCCGTCGAGGAGCACCAGGCTACACTGTTGGGCATGTCGGCGCTATTGACCACCACCATGCCCAATATGGGCAAGACCATCGAGGCCTTTATCGACGCCGACTTGCGCGACGACGTCAAAATCATGGTCGGCGGCGCCCCCGTGACCCAGGAGTTCGCCGACGATATGGGCGCCGACGGCTATGGCAAGGACGCGCTCTCTTGCGTATCCAAGGCCAAGGAGCTCCTCGCAGAGTACGCGGCGGAAGGCGCCTGAGTCTCATTGCAACGCATCGACCCCGCCGAATACCAAAAGCGGCTCGCCCGGCTCTCGAGCATCCTCAAGGACATCGCCGGCCACGCCAACGATCAGGCCACTTTCCGCTGCCCGTACAAGAACCGCTTCGACCAGTGCACCGCCCACTTCGGCTGCCGCAACCAGCGCAAGCCCCAAGAGCAGGGGGGACTGCTGATCTGCGGCGGCGACGACAAGCTCGACTACCGCTTCGCCTGGGAGGAAGACCAGCGGCCCATCCCCCGCGACGCTTCCTCCGGCAACGGCCGGGTCCGCTGCGATGGCGTCTCCCATCCGCTGACCACCGACTATACGCTCTTCGACTTCGCCGACGAGCTCGGCACCCGGGTACCCACCTCCTGCGGCCGCACCGGGCGCTGCCACGAGTGCATCGTCGAGATCAAAAGCGGCGCCGAGGCACTCAATGCGCCAACTCCGGCCGAAGACTTCCTCCGCGACGAGTTCCGGCTCGCCTGTCTGGCCATGATCGAAAACGCCGATATCGACATCGAATTTGCACCGCTGGTGCGCACGCCCAAGATCCTGATCCAGACCGCGGAACGCCCCATCGAAATCAACCCCGTCGTCCAGCGCCGGGGTCAGGCCGTCTACTACGGCGACGAGGAGGTCGACGAGTATCGCGGCCACCTCTACGGCTTGGCCATCGACTTGGGCACCACGACCATCGTGCTCGAACTAATCGACCTGGAGACGGGTGAGAGCGTGCATCTGAGCTCGTTCGAAAACCCGCAGCGCTTTGGCGGTAGCGATATCATGCACCGCATCTCCTACGACGGCCAGCACCCGCACGAACTGCGCCGGACCCTGGTCAAAGCCCTCAACCACGAGATCCACAGCCTCTGCCAGCATCATAGCTTTGCCCGCCAGGCGATCTACGAGATCGTCGTCGCCGGCAACTCGACGATGCGCGACATTCTCTTCCACCTCGACGTCCAGGGCATCGGCCAGAAGCCCTACAAGTCGCTGATCGAGAACGAATATCTCGACGGCCTGCGCGAGACGACTAGTTTAGTTGAAAAAACCCGTCGCATCGGGCTGCGCGCCAACCCCAAAGCCCGAGTCTATTCGCTGCCCTTGATCGCCAGCCACGTCGGCGCCGATGTCGCCGCCGATTTGGTCGCCATCGATATGGACCTCGACAGCGAAAGCGCGATGCTCGTCGACGTCGGCACCAACACCGAGGTCGTCGTCGCGCACGAAGGCCGCCTCGTCGTCGCCTCCTGTCCCGCCGGCCCGGCTTTTGAAGGCGGCGGCATTACCTACGGCATGCCCGGCTATCGGGGCGCCATCGAATCGATCCGCTGGGGCGGAGACGCCTGGCAATGGTCGACCATCGGCGACACCGCGCCCGAGGGCCTGTGCGGCTCCGGTCTCATCGAACTTTTGGCCGAATTGCGCCGCCACGACCTGATGACCCCCAAGGGCGTTTTTGCCGACAGGCGGCGCCAGTTCGATCTGGTCCCCGAGCGCGGTATCACCTTCTCGCGTCTCGACGCCTCGAACCTGGCCCAGGCCAAGGCCGCCAACTTCTGCGGGCAATACATCGTCCTGCGCACCCTCGGCCTCCATCCCGACCAGGTGCAAAAACTCCACCTCGCCGGCGGTTTCGCCAACTATGTCGACGTCGATGCCGCCATCGACATCGGCTTTTTGGCCCCCGTGCCCCGCGAGCGTATCGCCAAAGTCGGCAACGCCGCCGCCCAGGGCGCCCGCGAAGTCCTGCTCTCCCAGTCCAAACGCGCCCGCATCGAGGCCCTGGTCAAGAGGATCGACCACATCGAACTGGAAACCACGCCCGACTTCTTCGAGCTCTTCGTCGAGGGCTGCCAGTTCAAACCCATGCCCTCGGTGCTCTAGGATGTCGCTGACCACGCTCCATCCGCCGGCCCGCTATTCGGGCGCCTGGCAGAAAAAGCCCCTGCGCCACCTGCTCGAAGAAACCGACACCTTCGTCCACATCGTCGAATTGGTGACCTCGCGCGGCCTGATCACCGAGCGCGACGGGCGCAAGGTCATGGCCCTGGCCCGCCGCCTGGCCGAACACCCCGCATTTCACGCGCTGAGCATCACCGACAACCCCGGCGGCAATGCCATGATCAACCCCGATATCCTCGGCACCGACCTGATCTCGCGCGGGCAGGATGTCATCATCCACATCTCCTGCAAGGACTGGAACCGCAACGCGATACAGGGCCGCGCCTGGCAGCTGGCCAGCGAGGGCTTTAACAATATCCTCGCCCTCTCCGGCGACTATCCCATCAGCGGCTACCAGGGCACCGCCGGCGGGGTCTTCGACCTCGACTCGGTCGGTCTGCTGGAGATGTTGGCCGACATGAACGCCGGACTCAAGGTCAAAAAGGGCAAGGAGATCCGGCGCATGGAGGCCACCGGTTTCTATCTCGGAGCCGCCGTCAACAACCACAAGCGCTACGAACGCGAGGTCATGCCCCAGTATTTCAAACTGGCCAAGAAGATTCGCTCCGGCGCCGCCTTCGCCGTCAGCCAGATCGGCTATGACGCGCGCAAGCAGGACGAGTTGCTCAAATACATGGCCCTCTATGACCTCCGTGCCTCGGTCATCGCCAATATCTACGTGCTCTCCGCCCCGGCGGCCCGCTTCTTCCACAAGGGCAATATCCCCGGCGTCGAAGTCACCGACGCATTGATGGAGGTGGTCGAAGAGCAGGCCAAGGCCGCCGACAAGGGCAAGGCCTTCTTCCTCGAATTGGCCGCCAAACAGTGCGCCATCGCCAAGGGCCTGGGCTATCGCGGCGCCTATCTCGGCGGCCACCTGCAATACCGCGACTACGAAAAGGTCCTCGAGCTGGCTGCTAGCTTCGCCGCCGACGACTGGCGCGACTTCGCCCAGGAACTCCACTTCTCCTTCCCCGACGAGTTCTACTTCTTCGAACCCGACGGCGACACCGGCCTGAGCTCGAGCGAAATCAACCGCGCCTACCTAGCATCCAAAGAGCGTGGCGCCCTCAGGGAATCCCGCGCCGACTTGCCGCTCAGCTACAAATTCAACCGCCTGGTCCACGACCGGGTCTTTGCAGAAGAGACTGCCGGCTTCCGCCTCGGCGCCCGCCTCGCCGCCGCACTGGCCAAACGCCCCAAAGCCGCAAGACTCTTCCACGGCGCCGAACAGGCGCTAAAAATCCCTGCTTTCGACTGCCGCGACTGCGGCGACTGCTCGCTGCCCGACATCGCCTATTTATGCCCCGAGTCGCAATGCGTCAAAAACCAGCGCAACGGTCCCTGCGGCGGCACCCGCCAGGGCCTGTGCGAGATCGGCGACAAGGACTGCATCTGGGCCCGCGCCTACGACCGCCTCAAAGCCTACGGCCAGGAGGAGCAGATGCTCGACGGCCCGACCGTGATCAAAGACGCCGGTCTCAAAGGCACCAGCGCCTGGCTCAACACTTTTTTGCAAAAAGACCACCACGGCAAGAGAAAAGAGACCCCATGAATATGCCCGGTACCGATCGCCCCTTCATCGTTATCGGTGAAAATATCCACACCACCCGCGTGCTGCTGCGCAAAGGCAAGCGCGTCGGCGACGACCCGCAGGGCGTCGAGTCGGTGCGCTTCCGCGACGGCGAGAACAAACGCCGCTACCTCACCATCCCCGAGGAGGTCAAAAAGACCCAGGACTACGATGAAGGACGGGTCAAACACCTCAAGATCGCCGTGCAACAGGCCATGCTCGGCGACGCGGATGCCCTCGACTATATCCGCCGCCAAATCCAACGCCAGGAAGAGGCCGGCACCGATTTCTTAGACCTCAACGTCGACGAGATTTCGCTCAAGGAAGAAGAGCAGAAAGACGCCATGCGCTGGCTGGTAAAGACGGTCTGGGAGCTATCGGACACCCCGCTGTCGATCGACTCGTCTAAAATTGAAATCCTCGAAGCCGGTCTCGAAGCCGGCGCGGCGCACCCCAAGCGCATGCTGCTCAACTCGGCGTCCCTCGAACGCCCCGAAGCCCTGGCTATGGCCAAACAGTACAACGCCCAAGTCGTCATCACCGCCGCCGGCCAATCCGGCATGCCAGCCAGCGCCGAAGAACGGGTCGACCACGCCGGCCAGATGATAGAAAAGGCCCTGGCCCTCGACCTGCCGCTTGCCGACTT
Organism: Candidatus Latescibacterota bacterium; assembly: GCA_036343835.1. Classification (GTDB taxonomy): domain Bacteria; phylum Latescibacterota; class UBA2968; order UBA8231; family UBA8231. The sequence goes on from JAYYUU010000230.1 coordinate 6,685, forward strand.
TTATATTGATCCCTTGTACTTCCCGATCTCGGTCGACTCGCAATTCGGCCACCACTCCTTCGACGCCATCCGCCAGTTCCGCGAAAAATACGGCCCCGACATCCACATCTCCGGCGGCTTCTCCAACGTCTCCTTCGGCCTGCCCTGCCGCCACCTGATCAACGACGTCTTCCTGCTCTTGGCCGTCGAAGCCGGCGCCGACAGCGCCATCATGGACCCAACCACTGCCGCCCTCGGCGACATCTTCACCATGGACCGCGAGTCACGCCCTTATCAATTGGCTGAAGATATGCTGCTGGGCAAGGACGAATACTGCGCCTCTTTCCTCCGCGCTTATCGCAAGGGCGAACTCACAACCTGATCCCAACCGGTACCTGGCCTGACCTATACCTGTATCTGATAATTATTTTATTCGACTTGTAAATTATAGGTTTAAACGCAGACTACAGAACGACCGCAGGTCTGCCCGAGGGTCTACCCGTAGCGGATTGCTGTCCCCCGTAGCCGCAGGATCGCGGCGTAGGGAGATAGCCCTCGGAGCCCAACAGGATGTTGGGCGAGAATGAGCGAGGGAATGCCCTCGGGCAAACCGACTACGCGCCAACCAAACGTAAATACCAAGGGAGCTCATGTCCAAGTTTCTCGATCGCCTCGCCGACCCCTGCCCCCTCATCTACGACGGCGGCTTCGGCTCTCAACTCTTCGCCCGCCAAATAGAACTCACCAACTCCACCCTGGCCAACGAAGAGCACCCCGACGCCGTAGTCGACATCCACAAAGACTATATCGCCGCTGGCGCCGACCTCATCGGCACCAATACCTTCGTCGCCTCCGAACTCCACCTCGAAATGGCCGGCAAAGACCCCGCCCAGGCCGGTGCACTGACCCGCCGCGGCACCGAACTGGCCCGCCAGGCCGTCGAGGAAAGCGACCGCGAAGTCTTTATCGCCGGGTCGGTCGGCCCCTCTCCCGGCGCGATCGAAGCCGACGCCGGCAGCACCGATTTCGGCATTGCCAACGACAGAGTCCGCGCCGCGCACCAGCGCATCATCGAAGCGCTCTACGAGGGCGGCGTCGACTTCTTGACCCTCGAGACCCAGTTTTCAGCTACTGAAGCAGCCATGGCCTGTAATGTCGCCCGCCAGACCGGTCTGCCCATCGCCATCAACCTCACGCTCAAATACACCCGCGACCGCAAAAGCGGCGAGGTCGTCTACAAAACCGACTGGGGCCACTCCGCCGCCGACCTGCTCGATATCCTCGCCTCGGGCAAACATTCCGCAGGCGAGGACCTCCTTGACCACGTCGAGATTTTAGGCCTCAACTGCGGCGCCGAGACCCGCCGCAGCGAGCACACCGGCATGCCCTACGCCATCAGCGGCATCGCGCAGTTCAAAGCCGCTATGGCACAACGCAACATTAAGAAAAAACTGATGTGCTATCCCAACGCCGGCATGCCCCAGCTCAACAGCGCCCACCGCACCATCTACTCGCAAGGCCCCGAAGAGATGGCCGGGCTAGTCCCCGACCTCTCCTCAGCCGGTGCCCAGATCATCGGCGGCTGCTGCGGCACCACCCCCGACCATATCCGCGCCTTCCGCCAGATCGTAGACCAAAATGGCCACTAACACCATGGTTCAATATCAAATCCTCTACTGGCGCGACATCCCCGTGCAAATCAAACTCTTCGCGGGCAAGCGTCCGCGTTCGCACCCACTGCCCGCCCGCTTCCAGACCTGGGTCGACCACATCGCCATGCAGGAAGGTCTGACCGGCACCGACGCCTATCTCGACCTCTGGCAGTGGTCGGAAAAGCAGCAACAAACCGGCGAGGCAGACGAGGTGTTGGAAGAGTTGCTCCGCGAAACCGAAGCGGAAGGCGACCGCGTCATAAACGCCTACAGGCAACAGTGATCCCCTACGAGAAAACGTACGATGTCATCGTCGTCGGCGGTGGCCACGCCGGCACGGAAGCCGCCCTCGCCGCCGCTAGAATGGGTGGTGAGACCCTACTCCTGACCATGAACTTAGACACCATCGGCCAGATGTCCTGCAACCCGGCCATCGGCGGGATCGGCAAGGGGCACATGGTCAAGGAGATCGACGCACTCGGCGGCCAGATGGCGATCAATATCGACCGCAGCGGAATCCAGTTCCGCCGCCTCAATACCTCGCGCGGACCGGCGGTGCGCGCTTCAAGGGCCCAGGCCGACAAGAAGGACTATCAGTTCGAGATGAAATACGCCTGCGAGATGCAGGAGCATCTCGACATCCGCCAGGGCATGATGGAGAGCCTCTTGATCGACGCCGGCACGATTCAGGGCATCGGCATCAAGGGCGGCATCGCCTATTGTGGCCGCACGGTCATCCTCACCACTGGCACCTTCCTAAAGGGCAAGATCCACGTCGGCGACTTCTCCTATAGCGCCGGCCGCGCCGGCGAAACCGCCGCTGAAAAGGCCTCCGAGGACCTTGCCGCACTCGGCTTTACAATCGGCCGCCTCAAGACCGGCACACCCCCCCGCGTCAACGGTCGCACCCTCGACTTCGCCGCGCTCGAGGAACAACCCGGTGACGACCCGCCGCGCCCCTTCTCCTATGCCGTCGACAAAATCACCCAGCCGCAAATCCCGTGCTGGGTGACCTATACCAACGCCCAGACCCACCAGCTGATCCGGGACAACCTCGACCGCTCGGCAATGTACAGCGGTAAGATCGAGGGCATCGGCCCGCGCTACTGCCCCTCGATTGAAGACAAGGTCGTGCGCTTCGCCGACAAGGACCGCCACCAGATCTTCGTCGAGCCCGAAGGGCGCCGCACCCTCGAATTCTATATCAACGGCCTGTCGATGAGCCTGCCGGAGGAGCTGCAGCACCAGATCGTGCGCTCGCTGCCCGGTCTCGAAAAAGCCGAGATCATGCGCCCGGCCTATGCCGTCGAATACGACTACGCGCCGCCGACCCAGCTCTTGCCCCATCTAGCAACCAAACGCGTCGCCAATCTATTCTTCGCCGGCCAGATCAACGGCACCACTGGCTACGAGGAAGCCGCCGCCCAGGGGCTTATCGCCGGCGTCAACGCGGTGCTCAAAGTCCGCGGCGAAAACCCACTGGTCCTCTCGCGCTCAGCTGCCTATATCGGCGTGCTGATCGACGACCTGGTGACCAAGGGCACCCTCGAGCCCTATCGGATCTTCACCTCGCGCGCCGAACACCGCCTGCTCCTTCGCGAGGACAACGCCGACTACCGACTGATGGCACGGGGCCGCGATTTGGGCCTGGTCGGGGACGAGCTCTGGCAGATGTTTCTCGCCAAGCAAAAACTGGTCGCCGCCGAACTCGACAGGCTCAATTCCGAGCGTGTCCGCCCCACCGAAAAAGTCCAGGAAGTCCTGCGGCGCGCCGGCACGACCGAGCTCAAAGAAGCAACCGCGCTGGTCGATCTTTTGCGCCGCCCCGAGCTAAACTACCAGCACCTTCTCGAATTTGCCCCGCCGCCAGAGCCGCTTTCCCCCGATGCCGCCGAACACGTCGAGGCCGAGATCAAAT
>JAYYUU010000231.1:0-10065 GCA_036343835.1 Candidatus Latescibacterota bacterium
CCCCAACGCCCTGCAAATCATCCGACCACCCAGCTGAGATTTTTATGCATTGCTCAATTTTTCTTGCTTGTGATTACCATATCGACCATATTCCCCAACTCAAGTGATTTTACCCCCTTTGTTCTGATTTTGTCTATTTCCCGATATACTGTTTTTTATGGCTACCCGGGCTCAGAAAATACGTCTCGCCCTTTTCTTTATCGTTTCGTCTGCCGTGCTGGCGCTGTTCTTTATCGTCGTAGTCGGCAGCCATCTGCTGCGCAAACGCGATACGTATTATATTGAATTTACCGGCGTGGCCGTCAGCGGCCTCAACAAGGGCGCCGCGGTTAAATATCTCGGTTTCAATGTCGGCCGGATCGAGGACATCGCCATCTCACCGGAGGACCTGGCCAAAGTCGCAATAGAAATTTCGGTCGAAAGGCGCAAAGCCGAAAACGCCATCCGCACCGACACCGAGGCACGGATGGCCTCGTTGGGGATCACGGGTCTGAAGTATATCGAGCTCTTCGGCGGCAGCAACGACGCCGAGGTTCTACCGCCCGGCGCCAAAATTGCCGCCAGCGAGACCTTTTTCAGCAACTTGCAGGAACGCGCCGAGGTCCTCAGCGGCAAGATCGAACAGTCCGTCGACAATCTCAACGCGCTGCTCAGCGGCGAGAACCGGCGCGTCTTCACCGATCTATTGCGCAATACCGGCGAACTGATGGCCACCGCCAACGCGCTGGTCCAGGACAATCGCAACTCGGTCGACGAAACGGCCGCCAATGTCGCCGCCACCACCCGCTCGCTCGCCGCGGCCAGCGCGACCCTAGCGGTGACCGCCGATTCGCTGCACAACTTACTCGTCGGCGCCAGACTACAGCAGACCGTCACCGACTTACAAATAACGATGGACCGACTTCGCCAACAGATGGACGGCCCCTTCCCGCTGCTGGTGGCGCGCATGGACACCATGGTCACCAATATCGACCAGACCTTCGTCGGCATTGACCAGACCGTCGGTGCCAGCCGGCAAAATCTCCTGCGCGCCATGCAGGACCTGGAGGAGACCTTGCAGAATGTGCGCGAGACCACCGAACTCATCCGCGAAAACCCAGCGATCCTGATCCGAGGGAGAAGTGGTGCGACAGATTAACCGTGCATACCGCTACAGCCAGGCCCTCCTCCTGGCCGTGGGCCTGGCGGGCTGCGCCCAACTTTTAGGCGGCAACGCCGAACTGGTTCAGAAGCGCTTCTACACAATCAATACCGAACGCCTGGGCAATAGCCTCGAAAACTCCGAACGCCCCTACGCCTTTCGGGTGCAGATCAAAGGGTTCGAAGCGCCCCGGGCCTATGACCGCAGCGAGATTATTATCCGCCGCGACCAGTACGAGCTGCAGTTGGACAAACTCCACAACTGGATGGAGCGCCCCAGCGATATGTTCACCGACAGGATCAAGCAGTATCTGCGCCAAGCCAATCTCTTTACCCACATCGGCGGCGATCGCGATTTTTGGGACCACCGCCCCGACTACACGCTCACTGGCACCATCAAAGCGATTGAGCGCTTCGACAGCGGCGATGTGTGGGCGGCTCACCTGGCGATGACCATCGAACTGGTGCGGCAGGAAGACGGCAAGGTTATCTGGCAGAAAGATTTCGACGAGGAGCGCACCGTCTTCTTCCCCGAAATGAAACAGACCATATCCGCCTTCAGTACCATATTTGGCCAGCAGATGGAAAAATCGATGCGGGAGATCGACTTCGTCTTTCTCAACAATCAACGCGTCGGGGCCAACGGGGCCCTGACGGAACTGCTCATTTCACCCAATAGCGAGACAGCCCCCGCCAGCCAGGATACCGCGCTGCTGATCGATACCGATTCCAACGACTACAAACTCATACCGGGTAAGTTAGCTCCTTAAACGCCACCCATGCCCAAATATCTAATCCACATCCCGATCGCCCTGGCGCTGCTCGCGGGCGCTGCCTCGGCCCAGGACTTCACCTGGATCGCCCCGCCTTCCCGCGGCCAGCTCGAACGCGATCCAACGCTGATACCCAAGGGCAAGGGCTTCCTCTTCGTCCCGGCGATGACCAGCGCCCTCAACGAACCTAGCTTCCGCATCTTTCAGGGCAACAAGCGCATCGCCGAAGCCTCACCCGGCACCGGCGTGCTGCTCTCGCCCGGCTACTACGAGGTGCTGGTCGGCACCGGCACTGACGCGCAGATGATGAGCCGCACCGTGCCCATCGAAGAGGGCATGACCACCATGATGAAGCCCTTCTGGGCGGGGCTGGTCATCAATGTCATCGACGAGGCCCGCACTTCGATCAACGAATCGTACGAATTGTACTGGGAAGACCAACAGGAAAACTACGGCATCGGCTTCGGCATCGAGGAAGAGCGCGGCGAGGCGGTTAAGACCTGGCTATTACCTCCGGGCAACTACACCGTGGTGCGGGTCGGCGACAATCTCTCGACCACCCGCAAACTCAGCGTCCGCCTCGATCCGGGCGAACTTGTTCAGCGCAACCTGGTCATCGACACTGGCGACAACACTTTCATCGGCTTCTACCCCCCTGCCATCCAGGGTCTCCTCGGCCAATCGAGCGGATCGCGCTGGAAGACCAACTGGCAGCTGAGCGGATCGACCCAGCTGTCGACCTCGCAGAACACCACCGGCGAAGACCTCTCGGTGGTCTCGCTCTCGACCCAAATCTTCGGCCGCAGCATCTACAATTCCGACCCCCACTTCGCCAACCTGCGGCTGATCTTCGAGGAGGGCTTCACCCGCGAGGAGGGCGATGCCTTCCGCAAGTCGATCGACGAGTTCGAAGTCCGCGCCACCTATATCCACCGGCTCTCCGAACGCATCGGCCCCTATCTGCGCGGCGTGATCAACACCAAACTATTCGCCACCGAAGCCCGCTTCGACCAGTCGCAGAGCCTGCTGATTCGCGACGAGGCCGGCAATATCACCGGCACGCGGAATGACCTCGACGAGTTCACGCTATCTCCCACGTTCAGCCCGCTAGAGCTACGGCAAGGGGTCGGCATCAACTCGCAACTGATCCGCAGCTTCCCGCTGACCTTGGACATGCGGGTCGGCATCGGCGCGCGCCAGAGCTATGTCAGAGACACCTTCGACCTCAACGACCTCCGCACCATCGCCAGCAAGCTAAAGGACACTTCGACCACTGGTCTCGAAGCCCTGCTGATCCTCAACTCGCGCTTCTCGCGCTACCTGAGCCTCGACTCCGAATTCGACATCCTCATCCCGGATATCAACACCGACTCCTGGGAGTTCACCTTCGAAAATCGACTGCGCCTATTGCTCAGCCGCTTCGTCAACATGGATGTCGTCCTCAACTTCGAACGCGTCAAGCCGATCGTGCGATTGCAGTCCAGACAGCAGGTCCTGATACGCCTCGTCTATCTGCTATGACCGCGGTGCAGGACAACGACTTGGGGATCGCGCTCAGCGGCGTGCTCACCGTCCACACCATCGGCGCACTCGTCCCCGAAGTCCGCGCACTCATCGCCGCGCATCCACACCCAACACTCAAGGCCGACCAGCGCCAGGTTACCCAGCTCGATACCTCCGGCGCCGTCTTCCTGCGCGGCCTGCCCACCATCGCCCGATCTCTGGACAAGGAGCTCCAACTCGAGGGTCTGCCCGAACACCTACAACCCTTTTTCGACTTCGTCGCCCCTCCCGCCGCGCCCGCACCGCAAATCTCAGCCCCCCAATCTGCGCTCGAACGCCTCGGTGCCCGGGTCGACGCCAGCTACGAAAGCATCGCCGACTTTCTCTATCTAACCGCCGACCTGACCGTTTTTTCGCTCCAGTCGCTCTACCGCCGCGAAGGTATCCGCAAGGGCAGCTTCACCGAACAGTCCCATGCCATCGGCGCCCAGGCTCTGCAGATCGTCGGGTTGATTCTCTTCCTCATCGGCGCGGTCTCGGCCCTGCAGTCGGCCGCCCAGTTGCGCCAATTCGGCGCCGATATCTTCGTCGCCAACCTGCTGGGCATCGGCCTGACCCGCGAGTTGGGTCCGCTGATGACCGCGATCATCGTCTCTGGCCGGTCCGGCTCGGCCATCGCCGCCGAAATCGCCACCATGAAATTCACCGAGGAGCTCGACGCGCTCAAAATCATGGCCATCGACCCGCTGCGCTTTGTCGCGGTGCCCAAGATGTGGGCGATGATCCTCTGCGTGCCGCTACTGACGACGATGGCCAGCTTCGTCGGCATCCTCGGGGGCACCTTCGTCGGTCTGGTATCGATGGACATTCCGGCCACGACCTTCCTCAACCAGGTCTTTTCGGCGCTCTTCCTCAAGGACCTGCTCACCGGCCTGGTCAAAAGCATCTCCTTCGCCTGGATCATCACCATCATCGCCGTCCACCGCGGTCTCAATTTCAGCGGTGGGGCCGCCGGCGTCGGCGCGGCGACGACCGCCTCAGTGGTCTCCTCGCTCTTCGGCATCATCGTCCTCGACGCCTTTTGGGGCCTGATCTTCTACTTGAAATGGTAAGCCGCGCCATCGACATCCAAAACCTCCGCGTCGCCTACGACGAGACCGTCATCCTCAACGGAATCGACACCCACGTCGACAGCGGTGAGATCGCCATCGTCCTCGGCGGCAGCGGTTGCGGCAAGAGCACCCTGCTCAAGACCATCATCGGTCTGGTCCAACCCCAGGCGGGCCAGGTGCAGGTCCTGGGCCAGGACGCCACCGCGCTCGAAGACGAAGCCCGCGACGCCCTGTCGAGAAGACTGGGGGTGATGTTCCAGTACGGCGCCCTGCTCAACTCGCTGACCATCGGCGAGAATATCGCCCTGCCGCTGGAAATGCACACCGATCTCGAACCCGTGCTGATCGCCGATATCGTCCGCACCCGACTCGCCCTGGTCGGCTTGAACCACGCCTACGACCGCTTCCCCAACGAACTGTCGGGTGGGATGCGCAAACGCGCTGCCCTCTCGCGGGCGATGGTCCTAGATCCGGAAATCTTGTTCTGCGACGAGCCCGGCGCCGGGCTCGACCCGGTAACCGCCGCCGAAATCGACGAACTACTGCTGACCCTCAACCGCGAGTTGGGCACCACCATCGTCATCGTCACCCACGAACTGCTCAGCATCGAACGCCTCGACGGCCGCCTAATCATGCTCGACCAGGGCCGGGTCGCCTTCACCGGCACCGTCGCCGAGGCCAAGCGCTCCGACCACCCCATAGTCCATCCCTTCTTCCACCCGGGAGGCCCCCCCGCGTGAAAACCATCATCATCGCCGCCCTGAGCCAAAACAGGGTCATCGGCCGCAACAACACCATCCCCTGGCATTATCCCACCGACATGAAACACTTCCGCCGCACCACCAAGGGCCATCCCGTCGTCGTCGGCCGCAAGACCTACGAATCATTCCAGGTCCGCCCCTTGCCCGGCCGCCTCAACCTCATCCTCACCCGCAACCCCGACTACACATCCGACGAGGGCGTCGTCATATGTACTGCATTAGCGCAGGCATTGACTGCAGCCCGCAACCACAACGCCAAAAAACTTTTCATCCTCGGCGGCGCCGAAATCTACAACCTCGCCCTGCCCCTTGCCGACGAGATGATCCTGACGCACCTGCCCATCGAAGTCGAGGGCGATGCGTATTTTCCGGAGTGGGACAAAGCAGAATGGGAAGTGGCGGAGGAAAGGCGGGAAGCAGATCTGGTATTTGCTTCTTACCGGCGGCGTTGAGGCTAGTTGGTGGTGACCGGCTCCGGGATGCACCGCGCAGGAATTCTTTTTAGTCCCCCGAGCCGCCCTTCGGGGTGCGGCTGGCAGTACTTGCTTACTCGCGCTGCCTGCTTCGCCACGCCTCCAGCGCGGCCGTGCGGACACTGCTCCTCGACGCCGATCACGAAATCCTCGCCTCCGAGCACGCCAGCACCGTGCAGAGCCCGGGGGGCACCGGCGGCCCTGCGCATCGCCGGCGATTTCCTCGCCCGGCACCTCGGCGACAAACCCATCTGACTCAGCGAGCCGACCTGGGCCAATCTCGACTACTTCTGCGCGGCGGTCGCCGCTGTCCTCTAAGGACGGATCACTGCACCGAAAAACTCAGGGCGCGCACCACTACCGGCGCACCCTCGAGTATCTCCGCCTGGCTCGGCAGACGGGTGCCATCGTCGAAGACGATGGTCTCCAAACGACCCAGGGGTATCTCTTCACCCCCCCGCTGCACCGAGAGAGTTGGCGCGTCCTGATAGGAGCGCTGGAGAAACTCCACCAGGGTCTGATCTAATTTCTCCAGCCCGGTGAAACGATCGACCTGGCGTTGCTGGATCAACTCGGCCACCCGCTCGTAAAACTCACCGGCATTCTCCTCCAACAGCCGTGAACCGGCGAGAAAGTACAGCGTGTAGACTCGATCGATCTCGTTAAAGGTGATCCAGCCATTCTCACTCGGGCCGTATTGGGCGATGCCCGAATAGACGAATTGTTCGGGGAATACCGCCTCCAGGGCGCCCTCCGAATCGTAGAGAAAGGCATAGACTTCGACATCGCGATTCAGCTTAAAGCGCAATTGCAATTTGTCGCCCTGCTGTAGTTGCGCGCCCTCAGCCAGCGCAACCACGCGGTCGATGCCGCCCTCCTGGCGCTTGGCGAGCAGATGCAACTCGACTTGCACCGCAACGGTGGCGTCCACCCCGCCGCTTATGCGAGCCCGGAGGGCGACTTCGTCCTCGACCTCGCGCTGGGGGACCCGCACCGTGCGAGCCGCCACCAATTCGCCACTCTGGCGCTCAACCAGAAAGAGCCGCACGTACATCCAGAGGGCATCCTCCTGCAAACGCCCCCCCAGCACCAGATCCGCCGCTCCGCCCTGGTCCAACGCCACGACCGTTCCATCTCGCCACTTTCCGCCCATCGTATCCGCCAACGCCAACCCCACTTCGGCCTGGATCAGCGCCGATACCAGATAGTCGTCCAAGACCCTGGTAGCCTCGGTCTGGTTGCCTTTCCCATCGCGCAACCCCAACCAGTCGATGGGGGCTCCTGCCTCCTGGGCGATCCGCACCAGATCCTGGGCCGCAGCCGTCAATTCAGCACTTTGCTGTGGTGCACCACCAAAGGGCGTACAACCCCAGACCCCCATTGCAATAACCACCAGCAGTATTTTCATCGCCGCGCCTTGGCCTCCGAGCGCGCCCTGGCCAGCAACCGACTCCAGAGGATCCGCGCCTGTTTGAGGATCTCCCGCCGTTGCTGATCGCGCTCGGGTATTTGCTCGAAGACATTGTGCAGAGCCGTAAAAGCCGGCGTGCCGATCTCGTAGACGCGCTCGAGTAATTGCTCGTATTCGTCGCACTGATCAAGCCGCACCAGGATCGAGGCCAGTAGGAAGTCGGAATCCGGGTCGCCGGCCCCGAAGCGATCGAGCGAATTCTTATAGGTGCGGAGATACATCATCACCCCAGCGGGATCGGAGGTCAGCCGGTGCGGTCGATCGGATATCAGGGCCTGGATCTTTTCGTCCTCGTGCAAATTGACCCGCTCCACCCCCTCGCCCCCGTCGCTGAGATCTTCCAACGCCTGGCAGGCCCGGGCGACGATGGTCTGCTTGCGCCCCTTGAACGCCTCCCATTCATCCTCTTCGGCTAAGCGCTGCACCGAGATCAGATCCTCCAATTCGCCGCGGGCCACCGCCCCCATCCCCGCCACTTCACCAACTAATTGCATATAGTTTTCCGCCCCGTCCAGGCGAATGAGCACCCCGGCGAGATGGCGGTCGAGCCCCTCGTCCAATGCTTCGCGCCCCACCGCCCTGAGCCGCCCGGCCCGCGAGAAGATTCCCGCCGAATCCGAGCTGAGCGAACACAGATACATCCACAGCGGATGTACCAGATCGCGGACGCCTTCCTCGTCTTGGGCATAGGCCTCAAAAAATCCCCTGAGGCCCTCGAGCCCCAACCCCACTACCGTCTGTAAAAAAACCGCCCGCGGTTTGGGGATAACGCCCTTGCCCAGGGTCGTCATCAGCGGATGGGGCTCGAAGCGCTGTGCATCACGATAGTCGTGCATCGCGTCGGCGAAGGTCCGGGGCTCGATCTCAAGGCCCTTGGCCTCGGCCAATTCCCGCGCGATGCCGTGGATGATATCGCGGTCGAAGAGAAACAAGCGGGGGAAGTTGAAGATCTGGGCGATGCGCTCCATCTTGTCGCGGGCCCAACGCTGTTCCAACGCGGGGTCGAAGAGGCTCCGCGCCAGCGCAAAGGAATCTTCAGACAGCACCCGCTCGGGCGCGATGCCGAGGAGTTTGGTCTTGTAGCCGGCGAGAAATTCGCCCACTTCCGAGCGCCCGGCATCCACGTGGTCGCGACGATGGACATTGTGGTCTTCTACCAGCCGCGTCTGCAGGGCCTCGCCCAAGCAATAACCGGGCAATCTCCGCACCTGCTCGGCGTATTCTGCGAGCACGTCCACCAATAGCAGGTAGTCCAGCAACATCCAGCCAGCATAGATAACGCCTTCGGCAATGGCCCAGTAGTCGTAGCCGCGATCCTCGGCGGCGTGCAGCAGGATTTCGGGTAAGTAGATCGTGCCGCGGCGGCAACCGATGTGCAAAGCCTGGTGGCAGCGATAGTCCTCAAAGTAGAGCAGCGTGTCGTCGCGGACCAGAGTCAGGCTCAAGGGGGCGTCGATCAGGGCGGTGCGCAAATTCTCGGGCACCTTGTGCAGGACTTTCCAGAACAGCAGCACCAGCGGATCGTTGGCGGGCAGCTTGAACAAGCGCTCGTCGTCGGGGAAATAGGGCAACCGGGTCTGCTCGCCGAAGAGGATGCTCTTGTGGCCCCTGGCGACGGCCGCATTGATCCGCTCGTGGCTCACCTCGCCATCGTAGAGCCCCAGGTTGACATCGTTGACATCTGCAGTTGCCGATTCCATCTCCGAATCAATATAAATTCGCCCCCCCCTTTTGTCACCTTAGCAGTCGTCTTAAAAGCCCTGCGGACTGTCGCGCGGCGGCGCCAACCGTGAATCGGCGTTGCCCAACAGCAGCCCTGGCGCCCGGATCTGACCCCTATTAGACCCGGGCCCACGACCGGCTCGCTCGCGCTTGGAGCGCACCAGGAGGGTTAAGACGGTTTAAGCCCCTTTGATCCGATTGACAGCTAAAGCGCACAGGTGTATTATTGATTCTAACGGCTCCCCAGCCGACATCTCCCCTCGAGAAAAGCCCAATCATGCCTCTGCGCCTTGCGGCTCTGGCCCGCGCTATCCGATTTCCCGCCCTCGCCGGACTGCTGATATATTGCGGTGCCCCCCCCTCTCCACCCGCGCCCAATCAGGTCCCACTCGCCGCAGCGGGCACCGACCAACAGGTGGCGTTGGAGGAGGAAGTCTCCGTCGACGGGTCGCTGAGTTCCGACCCGGAAGGGGCGGCGCTTGGTTTTACCTGGCGTGCAGCCGTCGAAAACCCGGTGGCCATCGTCTTTCCCGAGACCCTGCCCCGTTTTAGCTTCGTAGCCACCGTGCCAGGCACCTACATCTTCATCTTGTCCGTCAGCGACGGCACACTCACCAGCAACCCCGACTCGGTCCGCATCGCCGTCGCCAGCCCGGACAACCAGGCACCCACCGCCGACGCCGGACCCGACCTCATCGTCGGTGCCAATTCGCCCATCCCCTTGAGCGGCCTAGGCAGCAACGACCCCGACGGAGACCCGCTCTCCTATCAATGGACCGTCCTTGCTGCGCCGATGGAGATACAATTGGTCGATGCCACAACCCGACAGACCACCTTCACCCCGACCGAGAGCGGCGAGTACCGCTTCCGCCTCACCGTCAACGACGGCGAACTCAGCGCCAGCGACCAAGTCGCAGTGTTGGTCCACGCCTCGGGCAACCAGGTGCCCACCGCCGACGCCGGACTCGACCAACAGGTCGCTGTCGGCGATCTCGTCATCCTAGACGGCACTCTCAGCGCCGGTCTAGACAGCGCCGACGGAGGCGCGATGATCCTCTACCATTGGATCGTCGGCAGCGTACCAGGCGGCACGATCGCACTTTCCGATTC
>JAYYUU010000232.1:0-5865 GCA_036343835.1 Candidatus Latescibacterota bacterium
GGGATCTGGACGGAATCACCGATTGATCGCAGCGCACCACCGCCTTAGATTCTGCGCACTATTCTCAAACCAACACTCCCTGGAGATCTTCCATGTCCGACCAACTCAAACTCGCCTTTATCGGCTGTGGCGCCATCGCCCGCTTCCACCTCGACGGCATCAAAGGCCACGCCCCGCGTATTGACATTACCGCCCTGGTCGATCTCGACGAGGCCAAAGCCCGATCTTTTGCCGAAGAAACCGGCGGCCAGGTCTTCACCTCGCTCGACGAAGCCCTCGAAAAGGGCGACTTCGACGCCGTCGACATCATGCTGCCGCACGACCTGCACGAAAAAATCACCATCCAGTGCCTGCAAGCCGGCAAACACGTACTCTTAGAAAAACCCCTCGCCCCGACCCTCGCAGCCTGCGACCGCATCTTCGCCGCCGCCAAGGAAGCTCCCGGCGTCTTCATGGTCGCCGAAAATTCGCAATACTGGCCCGAAATCGTCGAGGCCAAAAAGCACATCGAAGCCGGGGCCATCGGCGAGATCATCACCGCCCGCGCCGCCTTCATCTACGCCTTCGACGATTATTGGTTTAAAGAAGAGAAGCCCTGGCGCTACGAGCAAGGCCGCACCGGCGGCGGGATCACCATCGACGGTGGCTCGCACTGGATCAGGCCGCTTAGGATGTGGATGGGCGAGCTCAAAGAGGTCGTCGGCGTCCTCGGCCACCCGCTCGAGCAAATGGAAGGCGAGTCGCTGACCCGTGCCCTCCTGCGCTTCGAGTCGGGCAAGACCGCCATCTTCGACGCGATGATGATCGACACCACCTTCGCCCCCGACCCCTGGTGGCGCGTCACCGGCTCAAAGGGCGAACTCACCATCAACGCCGGGCTCGACGGCGCCGCACTCTGGCTCTGGGATGGCGACCATCCCGAGGGGGAAAAGCTCTTTGCCAGCCCCGGCTACACCGAGTCCTTCGGCCCCGAACTCGCCGATTTTACCGCGGCCATTCTCGACGGCAAAACCCTCGATGCCGGTCCCGAACAAGCGCTGGGCGAGCTGCGCGCCGCCCTGGCCATCTACCGCTCGGTCGAGAGCGGAAAATGGGAACTAGTCTGGGCCTGAGGTCTTGCACGGCCCTATTATTTTCTCTATATTACCTCGCCTTAAGAGGCTGGGTTTTCACTAGGCCCCATGTGGGCCTATTTACCTGCCTACCAGTCCTTTCCGACCATCACAACTACCTAGAGGAATTGTATTGAGGACCATGGCCAACAAATACGTCTACCTTTTTGGCACCCGCAAATCCGAAGGCGACAAGGAGATGCGCAACCTACTCGGCGGCAAGGGCGCCAACTTAGCCGAAATGGCCCGACTCGGCCTACCGGTCCCCGCTGGTTTTACCCTCACCACCGAAATCTGCACCTATTATTACGACCACAAGCAGACCTACCCGCGCGAACTCGACGGCCAGATCGACAAGGCCATTGGCGAAGTAGAAAAGAAGATGGGCGCCAAATTCGGCGACCCGAAAAATCCCCTGCTGCTCTCGGTCCGCTCCGGCGCCCGCGTCTCGATGCCGGGCATGATGGAAACCGTCCTCAACCTCGGCCTCAACGACGAGATCGCCGCGGGTTTGATCGAAAAATCCGGCGACGCGCGCTTCTGCTACGATGTCTATCGCCGCTTCGTACAGATGTATGGCGACGTGGTTATGGGCCTGCGCCCCGAAGGCGTGGAAATCGACCCCTTTGAACACCTATTAGAAAAGAAAAAGGAAAAGCGCGGCGTCGAAATAGACAGTGACCTCACCGCCGCAGACCTCGCCGAACTGGTCGCCGAATTCAAGGCCGTGATCAAAAAGCGCCTCAAGCACAGCTTCCCCGAAGACCCGAAAGAGCAGCTCTACGGCGCCGTCGGTGCGGTGTTTTCCTCCTGGCAGGGTGACCGCGCGATCCGCTACCGCGAGATCGAGGGCATCTCCCATGGCTGGGGCACCGCCGTCAATGTCCAATCGATGGTCTATGGCAATATGGGCGACGATTGCGCCACCGGCGTGGCCTTCACCCGCGACCCCTCCACCGGCAAAAAGCAGCTCTACGGCGAGTTTTTGGTCAACGCCCAGGGCGAAGACGTGGTCGCCGGCATCCGCACCCCCGAGCCGATCGCCAAAATGAAGCGCATCCTGCCGCAGGCCTTCGCCGAATTCGAAAAGGTCTGCAAACAGCTCGAAAAGCACTACAAAGACATGCAGGACCTGGAATTCACCATCCAGCAGAGCCGCCTGTGGATGCTGCAGACCCGCTCCGGCAAACGCACCGCCGCCGCCGCGGTCAAGATCGCCGTCGACATGGTCAACGAGCGCCTGATCAACCGCAAAGAGGCCATCCAGCGCGTCGATCCCGCCGATCTCGACCAGCTCTTGCACCCCACCTTCGACGCGTCTAAAAAAACCGCCCCCGTCGGTCAGGGCCTGCCCGCCTCGCCCGGCGCGGCCTCTGGCAAGGTCGTGTTCTCCGCCGACGAGGCCGAAGCCCAGGTCGCCAAGGGCGAGCAAGTCATCCTGGTGCGCATCGAAACCTCGCCCGAGGACATCGGCGGCATGCACGCCGCCGAAGGCATCCTCACCGCCCGCGGCGGCATGACCAGCCACGCGGCAGTCGTCGCCCGCGGCATGGGCAAGTGCTGCGTCGCCGGCTGCGGCGATATTCAAATCGACTATCGCAAAAATCAGTTTCTCGCCGGCGGCAAGACCATCAAGAGGGGCGACTGGATCTCCATCGACGGCTCGTCGGGCGAGGTCATGCTCGGCCAGACGCCGACTCAGGAGGCCAAGTTTTCGCGGGAGTTTGGCACGCTGATGAAGTGGGCCGACCAGACCCGCAAGCTCAATGTCCGCACCAATGCCGACACCCCCCACGACTCCGTCGTGGCCCGCCGCTTCGGCGCCGAGGGCATCGGCTTGTGTCGCACCGAACACATGTTTTTCGAGGGCGACCGCATCCTCGCCGTCCGCGAAATGATCCTCGCCGATGACGAAAAGGGCCGCAGGCAGGCGCTGGCCAAGCTCAAACCCATCCAGCGCCGCGACTTCGAGGGCATCTTCAAGGCCATGCACGGCCTGCCCGTCACCATCCGCCTGCTCGACCCACCGCTGCACGAATTTGTGCCGCACGAGGCCGCGCAACAAAAAGAAATGGCCAAACAGCTCAAGCTACCCGTTGCCGTGATCAAAGCCAAGGTCGACTCGCTGCACGAATTCAACCCCATGCTCGGACACCGCGGCTGCCGCCTGGGCGTGACCTATCCCGAGATCTACCAGATGCAGGTCGAAGCCATTTTCGAAGCGACGATCAACGCCGGCAAAAAGAAGATCAAGGCCCTGCCCGAAATCATGATTCCGCTGGTGGGAACCACGCGCGAGTTCGAAGATCTAAAGGCTATGATCGACCGCGTCGCGAAGGAGATTTCGGCTAAAAAGAAGGCTCGTCTCAACTATCAGGTCGGCACGATGATCGAGATTCCGCGCGCCGCGCTAATCGCCGATCAGATCGCCGAATCGGCGCAATTCTTCTCCTTCGGGACCAACGACCTGACCCAGCTGACCTTCGGCTATAGCCGCGACGACTCGGGCACCTTTCTCCCCGAATACGTCGACAAGGGCATCCTCCCTGAAGACCCCTTCCAGAGCCTCGACCAGGAGGGCGTCGGCCAATTGGTGAAAGTGGGCACCGAGCGCGGCCGCGCGACCCGCAAAAACCTCAAGGTCGGCATCTGCGGCGAGCACGGCGGCGACCCCGCTTCGGTGCACTTCTGCCATCAGATCGGTCTCAACTACGTATCCTGCTCCCCCTATCGGGTGCCCATCGCCCGCCTGGCCGCAGCCCAGGCAACCCTCGCCAAGTGAGCTCTAACATGGGCCGGATCATCGCCATATCCAACCAGAAGGGGGGGGTCGGCAAGACCACCACCGCCGTCAATCTGGCGGCCAGTCTGGCCGTAGCTGAACAGAAGACCCTGCTCATCGATATGGATCCACAGGCCAACGCCACCTCCGGCTGCGGATTTCAAAATGTCGAGGACGTCGAATCCGCCAATATCTACCACGCGCTGATCGGGCAAAAAGAGCCGACGGAGGTCACGCTCCAGACCAAGATCTCCTTCCTCTCCTTGATCCCGTCGAATATCAACCTGACGGGGGCCGAGGTCGAGTTGGTCAATATGATCGCCCGCGAGCAGAAACTCGACGGGCTCCTCAACCAGGTCAAAGAGGACTACTCCTATATCATCCTCGACTGCCCGCCCTCGCTGGGCCTGTTGACCATCAACGCCCTGACAGCGGCCGATTCGGTGCTGATCCCGATTCAATGTGAGTACTACGCCCTCGAGGGCCTGGGGAAGTTGCTCAATACCGTGCGCCAGATCCAGCGCCATCTCAACCCCAAGCTGCAAATCGCCGGCGTCCTACTCACGATGTTCGACGGGCGCTTAAACCTATCGCGCCAGGTGGCTTCGGAGGTCAAATCCTATTTCGGCAACAAAGTCTACAAAACCTCCATCAGTCGCAATGTCCGCCTGGCCGAGGCCCCCAGCCACGGCCAACCCATCGTGCTCTACGACATCCTGTCGCAGGGATCGCAGGACTACATGAGTCTCGCAGGAGAAGTTATCAACCATGGGTAAGAAGCCGGTACTCGGCAAGGGCATCAACGCCCTCATCCCCGAATTCCCAGACTCCGGCGGCCAGGGCGCTTCCTCGCGCCAGATCGTCTATATCCACGTCGACGAAATCGAGTCCAACCCCTTCCAGGCCCGCACCGAGTTCGGCGAGGAGCATCTCGCAGAGCTGATGCACTCGATCCAGGAGAAGGGCGTCATCCAGCCCATCACCGTCAATCGCGTCGGCCAGAGCTACCAGCTCATCGCCGGTGAACGCCGCTGGCGGGCCACCAAAAAAGCGGGCATCCAGGAAATCCCGGCCATCGTCCACGAGATCGAGTCGCAACAAGACTTGATGGAGTTGTCGCTGATCGAGAATATTCAGCGCGAAAACCTGACCCCCATCGAAGAAGCCGAAGGCTATCGCGCACTGACCGACAAGTGCTTCCTGACCCAGGAGGAAGTCGCCCGCAAAGTCGGCAAAAATCGCTCGACCGTAGCCAACCTGCTCAGGCTATTGCAACTGCCGCACGAGATCCAGGATTTCTTGCGGCGCAACCAACTGCAGATGGGCCATGCCCGCGCCCTCTTGGGGCTCGACGATGACGACGACAAGGTCGAGCTGGGTCGCCGCGCCGTAGAGGATAACTTGAGCGTCCGCGAGGTCGAAAAGGCCGTCGCCGCCCAGCGCACCGGCCGCGACAAAAAAAAGCAGCCCGCCAAAGCCACCGATCCCGACCCCCATATCCGCGATTTCGAAGAGCGGTTGCAGCATCGCTTTGGCACCGCCGTCAATATCCGCCGCGCCGCCAACAAGGGACGGATTGAGGTCGAATTCTACGACGATTCCGATCTCGAGCGGATCCTCGAGCTTTTGCTTGCCGACGGCGAATGATCCGCAGCCCAATCCCCCTATTTTTTCTCTTTTCCCTCAACGCCTGTAGCCTGGTCCACGACGAATCGCCCAACGATCCGCCGGTGCTACAGATCTCGCGGATCATCTGCCAATCGCCGGCCAAGGCCTTCCCCGACACCATCACCAACGGCACGGGCGAAACCTGCCAGGTGCGCCGCAGTGGCGAAGTCCGCTTCGAGGTCCGCGGCACCGACGAGGACGACGATCCACTGGTCTACCGCTGGAACGCCTTTGGCGCGGGCAGCTTCCGCGACTCGGTGGCGATCGGTGAAAACTCCTGGTTCGCCCCCGAAACCATCATCG
>JAYYUU010000233.1:0-5367 GCA_036343835.1 Candidatus Latescibacterota bacterium
AGCACCTAACGAGCGGGGGGAGTGGGTCGCTATACTTCAAGCAATGGCCTTGGGGGAGCTTTTCCCTGTGGCCGACCCCCGTACCTTCGCTTCGCCTGGAGCAGGGGCACGTTATTCTTTAGGGTTTAATCTAATAAAGAAAAGCCGGTGTAGCCCAGGGGGTCTTCTTCGCCTTCGACATTGTCGTTGGGAAAATACTCTTTCCAGCGTTGGGTGACTTTTTTGGTGGTATCTTCGTCGGTGATGAGTTCGTCGGGGTAGCCGGGTTTCATGCGGCAGTCTAAGACTATGGGGGGAGTGTAGCAGGGGTGGTGGCGGTGGAGTTCGATATGGGCGGCGTAGGTGTCGGCGGCGGGTTCGAATCTCGTGAAGGTGCTCCAGAGGAAGGTGATGTTTTTGGCGGCGACGCGGGCGGCGTCTACTAAGAAGACCAGGGGCCAGTTTTCGATGGCGCGGTCGCGGGCGAGGTGTTGGGCGTAGTCGGGGTCGTCGGGGTAGGTGGGGCCCTGGATGGCGAGGGCGCCGGGGCAGTAGACGGCGGCATCTTTGGCGCCGTAGGGGAGGTCGCCGGTGAATTCTCTGGGCAGGTCGCGGATGGGGTCGCCGACGCCGATGAGGATGGCCTTGCTGCCTTTGTTGACCTCGGGACCGGTGTAGTCGAGGGTGTCCATGGCGAGGTTGGCGATGATGAAGAGATCGGTTTCGAGCTGGGCGCGCTCGAGGGCGTGGGCGAGGACCTGGCGGAAGTCGCCCAAGTCTAAGGGGCGGTCGATGACGATTAGGAATTTGGTGAGGTTGAGCTGGCCGCCGTCCTCGCCCAGGATGCGGAAGGCGAATTTCATGGCCTCGCGCGGGTAGCGCTCCGCGACGACGATGGCCGAGAGCGAGTGATAGCCGGTCTCGCCATAGCTCCACATGGCTTTGATTGCGGGCATCACCAGCTTGCTCAAGGGGGCCATGAGTTCCTGGATATAGGTGCCTAAGAACATGTCCTCTTGTGGCGGTTTGCCCACCACTGTAGCTGGGAATACCGCGTCTTGGCGGTGGTAGAGGTGGCCGGCCTGGAGGATGGGATAGTCGTGTTGGAGCGAGTAGTAGCCGTAGTGGTCGCCGAAGGGGCCTTCGGGTTGGCGGATGTGGGGGGGCACTACGCCCTGGATGGCGAATTCGGCTTCGGCAATTAAGGGCAGACCGCCATGGGGGTTTTTCATCCGGCGCAGGCGCTCGCCCTGGAGCAGGGAGGCCAGGATTAGCTCGGGGAGATCTTCGGGTAAGGGCGCGATGGCCGAGAGCATTAGCGCCGGGGGGCCGCCGACGAAAATGACGAGGGGTAGCGGCTCGTCGCGCTGCTCGGCGACGTGGTAGTGGAACCCGCCCCCGTTTTGGATCTGCCAGTGCACGCCCAGGGTCTGCGGGTCGTAGCGCTGGATGCGATACATGCCGAGGTTGTGGTGGCCGGTATCGGGGTGCTGGGTGTAGACTAAGGGCAGGGTGATAAAGTGGCCGCCGTCCTCGGGCCAGGTTTTTAAAAGGGGCAGACGCGAGAGGTCGGGTGGGGTTTGCACGCATGCGCCGATCGGACCTTTAGCGATGGTTTTCATTCCCACTTTGAGCGCGGCGGGGAGCAGATTTTTGTGCGGCCAGAGCTTGCCCGGCGAGAGCGAGGGCAGGTCCTGGGCCAGTTGCACCAATTGATTGATAAATTGCTCGGGCCGGGGGCCGAAGGCCAAATCGACGCGTTTGGGCGTGCCGAAGAGATTGGTGACACAGGGGAAGTCGGCGCCCTCGACATTGGTAAAGAGCAGGGCCGGACCGGCGCTGGCGATGACCCGGCGGTGGATCTCGGCGATTTCCAGGTCGGAGGAGACGGGGGTTTCGACGCGGACGAGTTCGCCTTCGCGTTGTAGGCGGTCGAGGAAGAGGCGCAGGTTGTGCATGGGCATCACCTTAGTGGTTGTAGCGCCGGAGCGCATCGCGCACGCGGATATTGAGCATGTCGACGGGGTCCTGGATGATACAGCGCCAGATATTGATGGTCGAGCCGGGCGCGTTATGCCAGTGGACCGGGACGAAGTAGATGGGGATTTCGAGTTTGTGGGCTAAGTAGAAGATCTCGACGTCAATGGTGCCGCCCTTGGTGCGGCACCGCGAGAAGATTACCTGCGCCGCCTCGCGGGTGAAGCACTTGAAGCCGCACTGGCTGTCGACGACGGCTTTGCGGAAGACAAAGAGGTGGGCGAACATCAAAAAGCCCAGACCGATGATCCGCCGCAACCGGCTCTCACCCTGCTGATAGGTCCGCACTCCCGCGACCATGCCATAGCCCTCCTCGCAAATCGGTAGGAACTTCTCGACCTCGTCGATGCGGGTCGAGTGGTCGGCGTCCATAAACATCACATAGCGGCCCCGCGCTGCGAGGCAGCCCCGGCGCAGGGCCGCGCCCTTGCCCTGGTTGCGCTCCTGGACCAGCACCTGCAGGTCGGACCATTCGGCGGCGAAGGCGCGGGCGATTTCGACGGTGCGGTCGCGGCTGCCATCGTCGGCGATGACGAGTTCGGCGGTAGGGCTGTGCTCTTTTAGCCAGGCGATGACGTCGGTGAGGGTCTGGCCGAGGCGGTGTTCCTCGTTGTAGGCCGGGATGACGACGGAGAGGTAGGGTTTCATAGGGCGGGACTACAGCGCAGATAAAAGAAAAACAGTCCGCGGCGAAAGTGCTCGATGCGCAGCCCACCGCGTTCTATGAGTGCGAAGATCGCGCGCCAGTTGTCCAGCCACCAGGCGACGATTTCGCGCTCGTCGCGCAGCTGGTCGCCGAAGTGCCGAGCGGCGGTGGGGTAGAGCGGGCAGCGGATTTGCAGCAGGCGGAAGATCGCGCGCAAATAATAGGAGTCGAAGTGGTCGATGAGCAATAGTGCGCCCGCGGGTTTGAGCGTGCGCCGGGCTTCTGCGAGCAAGGCGCCGATGTGGTCGAGCGAGCGGAAGTGGTGCAGCGCGTGGAGACAGAGTATCTGGTCGAAGGTCGCGTCGGCAAAGGGCAGGCAGCCCCCGTCGCCCAAAGTGCGGTGAAAGGGCTCGGGGCCGGTCGTAGGCGGCGCGTCGAGGTCGAGGCCGTAGAGATTGGCAAAGCCCGCTGCGGCCAGGGTTTCCAGCGCTTCGCCGGAGCCGCAGGCGATATCGAGGGTGCGGGAGCCGGGTGTTGGCTCGTGCAGACCGAGGCGGCGCAATTTGCGGGCATAAGTGGTCTCGCGGCGGCGCTTTAGCGCCTCGCTGTGATAGGCCTCTTGCCAGGCCGCCGATTCACCCCGGCTCATTTTTCAAATTCGATCTGAATCGAGACATTGGAGCACTGCCAGCGGAAGAAGGGCACTTTTTCGATGGTTTGATTGAAGGCGATCAGCGCGCGGAGCAGGGCGGGGGACACGCCGCCGGGGAAGGGAAAGAGCAAGGGGTGAATCTCGCAGCGAGTGAGGTGGCAGGCCGCGGCGAAGAAGGCGCGGTATTGCCAGGGGGCATAGGAGCGCTCGCCGGCGGCGCGGTGGCCCGGGGTTAGTTCCATGAGTTTGCGCCCCAGGCTCAGGCCATTGGATTCGACGAGCAATAACTTGCCGCGGGAGACCCGGACCATTTCCCGCGCCATCAGATAGGGGTCGGAGACGTGGTGCAAAACGTCAAAGGAAATAACCGCGTCGCAGGTGGAGTCGCTAAGGGGAATGTGCTGCGCGTCGGCGGCGCAGGCGGACAGGCCCTGCGCGCCGAGCCAGCGGGTGCCCTCGCGGAAAAGTTCGGTGACCCAGTAGCGGTCGATACAGGCGGGGGCGAGGTCGCGAATTTGTAGCGGGACTTCGCCATTGCCGGCGCCCAGTTCGAGGAAGCGCAAGTTCTCGTCAGCACCAAAAGTATCCATAAAGAGTTCGACATAGCGCGGGATGGCGTAGTGGGCGGATAACTCGCCCAATAGGTGGGTGCGCCAGCTTTGGTCGGGGCTGTGGAAATGCGTCCAGTCGACCTGGGCGTCGGATTTGATGCGGGTGTTCATATCAGAGCCAACCCCGGGTGCGGGCCCAGGCGACGGCTGCTCTTATTCCTTCCTTGAGGGCGATGGTGGGCTCGTAGCCCAGTTCGTCGCGGGCCTTGTCGATGCTACAGCCCATGTGGCGGGTGGCCTCGCCGGCTACGTGGACCAGGAGGTGATAGTATCCCACGACGCCCAGGCCCCGATCGAGCACATTGCACAGAGGGGCGAGGATACCCGGCAAGTGTCGGGGGCGCACCGCGACGTCCTGCGCCCGGCCCATGGCATAAAAAACGTCTCGCCAAAGATAGGGTTTTTCGTCGGCAAAGAAATAGGTCTGTCCGGCTGCCGCCTCGGCGCTCAAGGCCCGCCCCAGTCCCTGGACCAGATTGTCGATATAGACCATGCTGACGCTATTGGTGCCGTCGCCGATGAGCAGGGGTCGACCGCCGCGGGCCATCTGGTAGGCGCGCAGGTGTCGGCGGGGGAAGTGCGGTCCGTAGAAGGTCGTCGGGCGGATGACGATGCCTTCGGTTGAAGTGCCGGCCAGGATCTGCCACAGGGCTTCTTCGCCCTGGCGCTTGCTCTGGCCGTAGTGGCTTTCGGGCTGGGGTGGGTCGCTTTCGCGCATTGGGGTGTCGGCGTTGGCGGCGAAGCCGGCGGCGGCGTTGGTACTGATAAAGGCGAAGCGGCGCACGCCGGCGGCGACGGCAGCGCGGGCGAGGTGGGCGGTGCCGTCGCGATTGATGGCGTAGAGATCCTGGATGCGGCGCGGGTGGAGGATGCCGGCGGCGTGGAGGACCAGGTCGACGTCTTGCATAGCTGCAATGGCCGCGGTTGGATCGCGGATATCGCCGGTGTGGATTGTTTCGATATTGGACGGCAGGGGGCCGGAATCGACGCCGGGGGCTATGAGGGCGCGCCAGCGGTAGGGCGCGAGATTTTTTTGCCAGGGATCGGTGGCGTCCGAATCGCGCAGGGACTCTAATAGGCGGGTGGTTAGCCAGCCGGGGTAGCCGGTGATTAGGCCGAGGGGGTTGTTTTGTAATGCAGGCATGAGGGTTGCAGCGTGTGGACGGTCTGCCCGGGGGCATCCCCTTCGCTCATTCGCTAACATCGCTCCGCGATGCGCGGTCTGCGACACTCGGATCACAACCTGTGATCCTCCGAGGGCTATCCCCCTACTCTGCCATCCTGCAGCTCCGGGGGACAGCAAGCCGCTCACGGGGATGCCCCCGGGCAGACCTGCGGTACTAGTGTGGTTTACGCTATATTACGCTATATATAGGGTGTGATGGTGTTTTTCGCTACTTCAGGAGAAGGCGTCGCGTTGGGATGAGAGACTTTGGACTAGG
>JAYYUU010000234.1:0-6907 GCA_036343835.1 Candidatus Latescibacterota bacterium
GCACCTAACGCCAGCCTTTACAAGCTGGATCACGTGTCTGCGCAGTGCACCACCCGCACCTCCCCAAACCCCATCTCCATCTCAAACGCCCCCGCGCTCCCCGGCGCTCGCCTCGCCGACTTCGCGCGCGAGGCAGTGCGCGACCTGCGCTTCGTCCTGATCGAGGAAACCTTGCAAAACTACCCCGTCGACGGCTTCGAACTCAACCTCAACCACTACGCCGGCGGCCACTTCTTCCACCCCGACCAGGTCGAGACCGGCCGCGCGATCATGACGGATTGGATCCACCGCGTCTACGCAGCCGTCAAACAAAGCGGCTCCGACCGCGAACTGACCCTGCGCATACCCACCAGTATCGAGGGGTGCCTGTCGATCGGACTGGACCCGGAAGAATGGGTCCGCCAGGGCATCGCGGATGTTTTAGTCGCGGAGAACTTCGGCCAGATGTCCCTGATAGACTCGACCGCCGACTTCCGCCCCCTGGTCGCGACAGCCCAGGACGCCGACTGCCGCATCCACGGGGTCATCCGCAACAACGTCGACTCGGACCGGCTGGGCACCGCCCCGATCGAAATGGTCCGCGCCGCCGCCACCAACTACTGGTCCCAAGGTGTCGACGGGCTAAATCTGGTCCACTGGGCCAGCAACTGGCCCTACGGCCCGGCCTTCTACGAACAACTCCGCGAGTTGCCGCACCCGGAAGTCATGGCGGTCAAAGACAAAATCTACGCCATCCCCACGCCCACTGGACGCTCTGCCGATGAGCCCAAAGTCGATCCCGGACTCGCCATGCAACTCCCGGTCTACCTGGAGATAGACAAACCCGTAGAGCTAAACCTGCCCATCAGCGACGACCTGCCGCGCTGGGGTGCTGCGGGCCGAGTCCACGCAGTGATCCTGCGCATCCGGCTGATGCGCGCCACCGAACTCGACCACCTCCGCTTCAAGCTCAACGGGGAGGAATTGCCCGCGCACATCCTGCGCAAGATCAACCACATCTACCAGATGAGCGCACCGCGCTTCCGCTCGCACTCGAGCTACTGGTTCGTCTTCAAGCTGGACCAGGACTACTGGCCGGTGCTGGGCAACAACACCATAGAGGTGACCCTGCATCGCCGGGATCCCGAGGCGACCCCGCCAATCTGGGTTCGGGACGTGGAGTTGGAGATCCGCTACCTGCGGGGCAAGAGCTCGTACCGCGGCGTCCACAACACCGACCCGGACTTGGGGCCGTACGAGCACGCCGTCAGCTGAGTCCCTATCCTCGCTCTAAATCCCGCTTTCGGTCCGGTTGTGGGCAATTGACCCTCCACCTGCGACCCGGTAGATTACGGGAGTCGACAACAATAGGCCACGAGTGGAAACCAAAGGAGCAGTAGCTCAATTCCATAACGCTGTTATAGATCCTAGCGCTCCTATCGTTGACTCCTAAACTGGACACTGGCGAAAATGTTATCATGTAGTTTCCGTATAGGGCACAAAAATCCTATGGGATGTCCTCGCTATAAAACCCCGTGCAAGGACGGAAGGAGTATAGCCATGTCCTCGACGCTATCCGCCACTGAGGCAACCGCACAGACCCGCGACCCCGACGAACGGGAACTGCGCCAGCAACTCGCCGCCGCCTACCGAATCTTCGACCACCTCGGCTGGTGCGAACTCATCTACGGCCACATCTCGCTGCGCGTCCCCGGACCCGACCACCACTTCCTGATCAACCCCTACGGCCTCCGCTACGACGAAATGACCGCCTCCAGCCTGGTCAAAATCGACCTCGACGGCAACCTCGTCGAGCCCAGCGCCTACCCCTTCAACCCGGCCGGCTTCGTCATCCACAGCGCCGTCCACGAACACCGCGAAAACGCCCACTGCGTCATGCACACCCACACCCGCCCCGGCATGGCCATAGCCGCGCTCGAATGCGGCCTTCTGCCCATCAGTATGAACGCGATGAGCTTCCATGGGAGAGTCGCCTACCACGACTACGAGGGCTCGACGCTCTTGCTCGAGGAACGCGAGAACCTCGCCCGCGACCTCGGCTCGGCCGACGCCTTTATCCTCCGCAACCACGGACTCTTGACCATCGGCCAGACCGTTGCCGAAGCGTTCCTCTATTTGTATCGCCTGGAGCGCGCCTGCCAGGTGCAGCTCGACGCGATGGCGTGCGGATCGCCGCTGATACACCCACCCGCAGCTGCCATCGAGCGGTCCGTCGCGCAAATGCGCGAGTTCGCCCAGTGCGCCGCCGATATCGGCCAACTCGAATTCGACGCCCTGGTGCGGCTAATGGACCAGCAGGATCCGTCATTCCGCGAGTGACCAGGCGCCCTTTGCGCCGCGCATCCTCAAAAGGGAGGATCCCATGCAACTCGGATACTTCACCATGCCGCTCCATCCGCCGGGCTCCGACTTTACCCGGACCCTGGACAGCGACCTCGAACAGCTCGTCGCCCTCGACCAGTTGGGCTATCGAGAAGCCTGGCTTGGCGAGCACTTCACCAGCGTCTGGGAGAATATCCCCGCGCCCGACCTCTTGCTGGCCAGCGCCATCCACCAGACCGAGCAGATCGTGTTGGGCACCGGCGTCAACTGCATGCCCAACCACAACCCCTTCGTCCTCGCCTGCCGCATCGCCCAACTGGACCACATGGCCCACGGACGCTTCTACTGGGGCATCGGCTCGGGCGGGTTCCCGGGGGACTTCGAGGTCTTCGGCTTCGACCCAAAGTCGGGCGAGCAGCTGGGCATGACCCGCGACGCCGTCGACCTGATACTCGAGTTGTGGCAAGATCCGCGTCCCGGCCTCTACGAGCACAAATACTGGAAGTTCACCATCCCCGAACCCGACACAGAAATCGGGTTGCGCTTCCATCTCGAGCCCTATCAGAAACCCCACCCGCCCATCGGCGTGGCTGGAGTCTCCCCCAAGTCGGGCACCCTGGTCAGGGCCGGGGAACGCGGCTGGATCCCGATGAGCATCAACATCGTCCCGACGCGCATTCTCCAGACCCACTGGCAGGCCGTAGAACAAGGAGCACAACAAGCCAACCGAATCGCCGACCGGTCGCAGTGGCGCGTCGCCCGCAACATCTTCATCGCCGAAACGACCACCGAAGCGAGAAAAAACGCGCTCGCGGGGACCCTCGGCCGGGATTTCCGGGACTACTTTCTGCACCTGTTGCCCAAGAACGGGTTGCTCGGCCTGATGAAGACCGATCCCGATATGCCCGACGCCGACGTGACGCTCGAGTATCTGCTGGACAATATCTGGATCGTCGGCAGCCCCGACGACGTGGTCGCACAGTTGCAAGAACTCGACGACGAGCTGGGCGGCTTCGGCGTGCTGCTGGCGATGGGACACGAGTGGGAGCCGAAAGAGCAGTGGCTCAATTCGATGACGCTGTTAAAGGAAGAAGTCCTACCGCGACTCGCCAATGGGAGCTAAGCCGATGCAAGGCGCCGATATCCTCGTCGAATATCTCAAAGCCCAGGGCGTGCGCGCGCGCTTCGGCATGCCGGGCACCCAGAATATCCACCTCTACGACGCGGTGTTGCGCCGGAGGGACTCGAACCCCCACACCCGAAACGGATACTGGATTTTGAATCCCCAATAGGGCAGTCCTGCGTTCCATCCTATATTCCGGGCGAACCCACTCCGAAAGGACATCGCAATGAGCAGTTACCGCGCCGCTGTCATCGGCCTCGGCCGCATGGGCAGCACCTTCGATGACGAAATGAAACAGGGCGGTTCGATTTTCTTGCCCTACTGCCACGGCCCCAGCTACCACGCGTCGCCGCTGACCGACCTGGTCGCCGGCGTCGATCCGCACGACGAGCAGCGCCAGATATTCGGCAAGCGCTGGGGTCTCAGCGACAGCCAGCTCTACGCGGACTACCGCGAGATGCTGCACGACGCCCGACCCGATATCGTCAGCGTCTGCACCACCGCCCGCCACCGCTCTCAGATCGTCGTCGATTGCGCGAGGGCCGGAGTAAAGGCCGTCTGGGCGGAAAAACCAATCGCGGTGTTGCTGGCAGATGCCGACTCCATGGTCGCGGCCTGCCGCGAAACCGCTACCGCCCTGGCGATAAACTGCGCCCGCCGCTGGAACCCCTTCTTCACCGAAACCCGTCGTATGATCGAGACCGGGGCACTCGGAGAGGTCCTGCAGGTCACCGGCTATGCCCAGTGCGGTCTTTCGCACAACGGCAGCCACTTGATCGACACCGTGCGCTACCTGGCCGGCGGCGAGGTGCAGTGGGTCTTCGGCGAGATAGAATCCGACGAGGTCGCGGCAGGGGAAGCAGACCCGCAAGGCAACGGCTATCTGGTCTTTGACAACGGGGTACGCTGCTTCATTCGCGCCACCCCATGCGGCGTCGCCGGTTGGGAGATCGACGTCATCGGCAGCAAGGGGCGAGTGCGTTCGCTCAACAATGCGCTTGAGTGGGAATTGACCGAGATGGTCGACGGTGGCCCCACTGGCCGCGGCGCAGTCGCCAAAAAGGCTTTCCCCTGGCCTACGCGCATGCAGGGCATGGGCCTGACCATCATCGAGGACCTCGTCAACGCGATCGAAACCGGCCAGGCACCCCGCTGCTCGGGCGCAGACGGCCTCAAGGCCCTCGAGATCGCCTTGGCGCTTCGCGAATCGCATCGGCGAGGCGGCAACAAGGTCGTGCTGCCACTGACCGACCGCAGCCTTGGAATTCAGTCTTCGGAAATTGCCCAGGACCATACCCCGGCGCGAATCCGGCGCCAACAAGCCAGCGCCTAGTCGAGTCAGGGGCACAGTTGAGAAGTTGTATCGAACTACCCAAATACCCGGCGTGTGCTATCAGACTCTGGAGGCAGCAGACTGCATGCACGTGAAATCACATGGTGAACTTGCACTATCTGGCCGAGTTAGAAGTGACCCAGCGTCAGCGCAAAGCCTGTCAGCGACGACTCGACGAATCCGGATTTCCCACGGAGATTGGCCACCACCTATGCAGAAGCCAGAGAAGAGCGTCATCTACAGAAACTGGAACGCGCCAGCCTATCGCTCCTGAATGACACCGCGCCGGTACCAGGTTTTCAGACCAGCGTTTCGAACCAGTCGCGTATGCGGATTTTGTCGGCTTCGTCGCCGAAACCCAGATTGTACCAGCCGTCGTATCCCCTACCCTCTACCTTTGCGAACAGCGCTTGAAAATCGATCGTGCCCTCGCCGGGCACCATATGGATTTCGGATTCGCCCGTATTGTCGTTTACGCGCACCTGTCCGATGTTGTCGACTCCGCAGGCATCGACGAATCCGGCCCATCCTTCGGGCACCAGGTGGCCGTGGGCAACGTTGAAGGCCCATTTGAAATGCGGTGCCTGTATTTCGTCGAAAAACCAACGCGTTTCTTCGACATTATGCGGGATGTAGTGGATCTCGGCCAGATCGGGTTCTTTGTTGTGGTTTTCGAAATAGACCATGAGCCCGGCTTTTCCGGCGAGGTCGATGAGTCGTCTGACCCGATCCACAGCGGCTTGCCTGCGAAGTTCCACGTCGCCGAAGTGGTACCCCCCGTGACCGATGATCCAGCCACAGCCGAGTGCTGCCGCCAGTCGGAGATTGGCCTCGAGGTATTCGTTGACGGCCTCGGACATAATGGGAACGTATTCGGCGTTGTTGATGGCCGATACGGGATGGACGCCCATCTGGATGCCGGTCTCTTCGAGCAGGCTACGCACCCCGGCTAGCCGGATCCGGTCGAAAGAAGTGATATCGTTGGGCGGGCTGTCGGCGTTGAAGTCGATATACCAGAAGTCGTTGGCCGCTGCCCAGGCGATTGATTCTTCGATGGGAAGGTTTTTGGGTGCGTCAAATCCGAATCGGGTAGACATGGCAATTCCTGTCGAGGCAGATGAGTTCAATCTTAGTCTTTCGCTTTTAGTTCAATCTATGAGTCTCCGCAAGGCGTTTCTGACCATAGAATACGCATTCCGCTACCCCTGCATCAAGCTCCTGGGGCGACCAGCCCCCGTGCAGGCACAAAGAAGCCCCGGAGCGTCGTGACCGCCTCCAGGGTTTCGTTTGGCCGACCAAGGCTGCGATGGTCTCCGGGGACCGACCACCAAGTCTCTCCTGCAAAAACAAGAGCTTTCAATCGAGCTTAATAGACCTAAATCACCATTAGCCCGATTGAACAAATCGATGGAGACTTTATGGAGACCCGATCCAGTAGCCGGCGTGCCGCTGGGCTTCCTCGTTGCCGTCCTCGGCTGACTTCCGCGTCAGCTACGTCTACCGCTGCCTGCAGATGATCGGGCGCCAGGTGAGCGTAGCGCATCGTCATCTTAATATCCTTATGCCCCATCAGCTTTGCCACCGTTCGCAGGTCTATGCCCCTCATCACCAGATGGCTCGCGAAGGTATGGCGGAGATCGTGGAAGCGGATATGCTTTTCAATCTTAGATCTCGCCATAGAACCCTCATGCGCTTTCTGAATGCTCCGTAAGGGATTTCCGTCAGCCCTGGTGAAGACCCATGGACAGCGCTTTCCCCCTACGATCCTCGGCGGGTGCTTCCTCAGGGCCTCTATCACGGCAGCGTTCATCGGGATATGTCGGGTATCGTGCGTCTTGGTATCGCGACGGTGATCTGCCTCCGTCGGCGTCGACCCGGCCCATGCGCTTGTAATTCTCAACCTGCATTTTCAATTGCTCTCGAACGTTGTCGAGAACGTCTTCCATCAGCGAATGTCTGTCATCCGATGTCGATAAGAACTTATTATAACGAGCATTCGCCATAATGCTGAATGCGATAAGCTTGGTTTTCATTGTCCCAGCCCTTTGGTTGAAACCCCCGTCATTCAGACGGGATCGCTTTCAGCGAGCGGCTGTTTTATCTTGAAGGGATGAACTACCAGTTGGCAG
>JAYYUU010000235.1:0-7124 GCA_036343835.1 Candidatus Latescibacterota bacterium
GGGACTGCGGTGGCGGACTACGACCTCGATGGGGACGATGACCTCTATATTACGCGGTGGGGGGCCAACGCTCTGCTGCGCAACGATGGGGAGGGCCGGTTCGCGGACGTGGCGGAAAGGGCAGGCGTCGATGACGGCCGCTGGGGAATCGGGGCGGCCTTCGCAGACTACGACCTTGACGGGGATCTCGACCTCTACGTCGCAAACTACGTCCACTTCGAACTCGGCGGGCCACCGTTCTTCGATCGGTGGTGTACCCACAGGGGGATCCGTGCGGCCTGCGGTCCGGCCGGCTTTGAAGCCGAGAGGGATGTCCTCTACCGCAACGACGGGGACGGCGAGTTTACGGATGTAAGCGCGTCCACGGGGATCGATAATTCTTCGCGCTACGGCATGCAGGTCGCCTGGGGCGACCTCGACGCCGATGGCGATCCGGACGCTTATATAACCAACGACGGACACGCCAACGCCCTATTGCGCAACGATGGCACGGGGGGGCTCGTCGAAGTCGAGCTGTCGGGTGCCGCCTACAGCGGCGACGGGCGGCCCCAGGCGGGGATGGGGGTCGCCCTGGGCGACGGCGACGGCGACGGCCGATGCGATATCTTCGTCACTAACTTCTCCCAGGACCACAACACCTATTATCGGAATCTGGGCAGCGGGTTCTTCGCCGACGTCAGCGGTCCGGCGGGGTTGGCGGGCAGCAGTCGTCCGTTTATGGGCTGGTCCACCTTCTTCCTCGACTACGACGGCGATGCCGACTTAGACCTGTTCGTGGCCAATGGCCATCTGATGCCCGCCATCGATGCGGTCGCCGTCGGCCTCTCCTACGCCCAGACCAACCAGCTCTACCGCAACGAGGGGGACGGCAGATACGCCGACATCAGCGCCCGGGCCGGACCTGGGTTTCAGCTGGCGAGGGTCAGCCGCGGCGCCGTCTACGGGGATGTCGACTCAGAC
Organism: Candidatus Latescibacterota bacterium; assembly: GCA_036343835.1. Lineage (GTDB taxonomy): Bacteria > Latescibacterota > UBA2968 > UBA8231 > UBA8231. The sequence goes on from JAYYUU010000235.1 coordinate 961, forward strand.
GGCGATCTCGACGTGGTGGTCGCTAATCTCGACGCGGCACCGAGCCTGCTGCGCAATGACTCGGATTACGGCCACCACTGGCTGGTCCTGCAGTTGAGCGGACCGCCCGGGAACCAGTACGGAATCGGCGCCAGGGTGAGCATCCACGTCGGTGGGCGCATCCTGCATCGCCAGGTGTTCAGCGGCGACGGGTTTATGGGGCAGCACGACCCGCGGCTGTTTGTGGGACTCGGGCAACGGCGGCGGGCTGACCTGGTGGAGGTCTGTTGGCCTTCTGGCGTCGTGCAAAGCTTCGAGGATCTGACCGCCGACCGCCGCTACACCATCGATTATCGGGACGGCCTCAGATGAGCTCCGATTTCTCAAGCCGGTCGAAGGTGGTGAGGCGATGGCTTGCGCCGTGTGTCACGGCCCTGCTGGTGTTGCTTGCCGGCTGTGAGGACCGGGAGGATCGCTCCGCCCCCTTGCCGCGAGCCACAGCGAATGATGCCGTGGAGGCCAGCGCCGACCGCCGCGCTCCGGTGGCCGTCCTCGACAGCGCACGTAGCCTCCTCCAGGCACGCCAGCCGGCGGCGGCGGAAAGAATCCTCACCACAGCTCTGCTCCAGCGCCCGGACGACGCGGAACTGATCAACTTGCTGGGCGCGGCCCTGGTGGAGCGCAGCCGCTTTGCGGAGGCGGAAGCCCGCTTTCGCGAGGCGTCAGAGCTGGATTCTGCCCTGGCGGACCCCCGGGCTAGGCTGGGTTGGTTGCTGTACGAAAGGCAGGGGAAAGCGGCCGAAGCCAAACAGCTGCTTGAACAAGCCCTCGCGATCGATCCGGACCACGAGAAGGCTCGGTATACGCTGGGGCTGGTACACCAGCGCGAGGGCGCCCTGGACAGCGCGGCCCTAGTGTTCGCCCGTCTGCTCGAGCGCATCCCGTCGGCCGAGGCCCACCGCCAGTTGGGCCTGGTCTATCTGCAACAGGGCGATCTGGAGCAGGCCACGAAGGCCCTCAGGGAGGCGGAACGCTGGTGGCCGTACGATCACCAGGTGCTGGTGGGGCTCGGACAGGCGCTGGCGCGGCAGGGCAAGGTAGACAGCGCCCGGGGGTTGTTGGCGCGTGCCGAAAAGCTGCGCCAGGAGGAGGAAGAACTTCGTCCCCTCCGCGCCGCCGCCGCGCGTTATCCGAACCAGCCCCAGCCGCACTTCAACCTCGGGGTCGCCTACTTTCGGATGGGACGGGTGCGATTGGCGCGTCGGGAGTATCGGCGCGCCGCCGAAGTGGATCCTGCGTACGGACTTGCCTACCAGGGGTTGGGGGCTCTGGCGCTCGCCGCGGGAGATCTGGACCGCGCCGAGGCGTTATTCAGGGCAGCCGTGGCTCGCGACTCGACGCTGGTCACGGCCCATAGCAACCTGGGCATGATCTACCACGGCACCGGCCGCCTCGCGGCAGCGGTCGAGCGCTTCGAGGCCGCTACTCGACATGCTCCCGAGGAGGCCCGGCTGTGGGCGAACGCAGCGCGGGCCTATCTGGAACAGGGACAGGTAGAGCTGGCGCGCCGGGCCGCTTTGAGGGCACTGGCGGGCGACCCTTCGCTCCACGGGGCAAGGGAGGGTTTGGGAGATGTGTACTTATTGGAAGGAGAGCTGGAGCAAGCGCTGGAGCACTGGCGCCGGGTGGCCGAGGCGACCGGTGGCGACTCCGGGTTGGCCGCCAAGATCGAGCGGGCACTGGAAGCGAGCCGGTAGCCGCAAGAGCCGACCAGCACTGCTCGAATTGATATTCGTTGAGGGTGCTTATGACCACTGCTTCCACAAGCTCGCTGTCGAGGCGTTCGCGGAAATTTCCGAGTGTCTGGACTGCGACTCAGGTAGCCCGCCTCCCACAGGGTTGTGATGGGCTGAAAAGAAGAGTACTATCCTTGCGAGTTTTGCGAGAGCAGGAGGAAAGGCTTTAAAAGAGCCGGCTTGGCGATTCATCTTGCCACCTGGCCTCGAGCGAGACGTTCGCATTACCACAGTCACGACAGGTCGGCCTCTGCAGTGGCGTCAGTCCATGCGGCCGACCGTGCAAAGTAGGAAACGAGCCTCTATGGGTTACCCTTCTGTCTACCCCACGGGAACTACAATCTACTATCCCGAGCATTGCCACAGCGGATACACCGTATTCAATGTGAGAGATGTCGGCAATGTCCTCGTCGATATGAACGGCAATGTCGTCAAGCTATGGAAGAACGTGGCCGGCTTTCCCGCCCGAATTCTGCCAGGTGGCTTTGTGATCGGCTCGACAGCGTCGCGAAATTCCAAGCATGGGTATCTGGATATGATCGACCTGATTCAGGTTGACTGGCAGGGCAACGTGGTCTGGAAATTCAACCGCTACGAGCGCGTCAGAGACCCGCGACGCAAGCCCGAGTGGATGGCCCGACAGCACCACGACTATCAGCGGGAGGGCAATCCCGTCGGCTACTATGCGCCCGGCCTCGATCCCGTCATCGCCGGGGGCAACACGCTCATCCTGTGCCACAAGAATCTCAATAACACAGATATCAGCGAGAAGGTGCTGCTCGACGACACCATCATCGACGTCTCTTGGGAGGGCAGGGTCGAGTGGGAGTGGGTCTTCAGCGATCATGTCGAGGAGATGGGGTTCGGCGAAGCGACGAAAAACGCGATGGCGAGGAATCCAAACGTCGTGCCGGCCGGGGGTGGCATGGGGGATTGGATGCATGCCAACTCGATGTCCGTTATCGGGCCGAACCGGCACTATGACTCGGGTGACGAGCGCTTCCACCCCGACAACATCATGTGGGACGGTCGCCAGACCAACATCATCGCCATCACCGATCGCCGCTCCGGCAAGATCGTCTGGCGCGTCGGCCCCGACTACGACGCCACCCCGGAGCTGCGCAAGCTGGGATGGATTATTGGGCAGCACCATGCCCACATCATCCCGCAGGGATTGCCGGGTGCGGGAAACCTGCTAGTCTTCGACAATGGCGGACAGGCCGGCTTCGGCAGCCCGAATCCGGGATCGCCAACCGGGCACAACAATGCCCTCCGCGATCATTCACGCGTGCTTGAATTCGACCCCGTTACGCTGGAGATCGCCTGGCAATATTCCGCCCGTGAAGGGGGCTTCGCACCACTGGTAGACGATGCGAAATTCTACAGCGTCCTCGTCAGCGCCGCCCAGCGCCTAGCCAATGGCAATACCCTCATCACCGAAGGGTGTGACGGCCGACTCTTTGAGGTGACTCCGCAATGCGACATCGTCTGGGAATACATCAACCCCTGGTTTCACAAGAAGGTCAAGCACAATATGATCTACCGCGCCTACCGCGTTCCCTACGACTGGATCCCCCAGTTGGATCCCCCTGCGGAGATCGAAGTCGCGCGGCTGGATAATAGCAAGTTCCGGGTTGGTCCCGGCTCCGCAACAAAGGGAACGCCCTTCACTTCGTTGCAGCGAGGGGGGCGCGTCAATCACGATCCGGCGCTGTGCGTGATTCCCACGAGGTAGTGTTGTCGGATTGTCAACGATCCGTCATCATTCAGAGGTTCGGCGAGGTTGCCGATCTAGATCATGCAGTTGAAGCGGTTCCCTGTTCTTTTGCTACCATTTGGTTCAGGACGGCGAGTGAGTGGAAGACGTGGCCGCGTAGGTCGCTCAGGATGCCGATCTTCATCGCGTCAGTCCAGACTCAGCCAATTTCGCCGATCTCCACCAGCCGCTTCTCGCGGTCGGCCAACTCGGCTGCGGCCAAAATCTGCACCGAGCGACGACCGTCGTACATCGTAATCGGCATCTCTTCCCCCTTGAGCAGCGCGTCGAAGAAGCGGTCGTTGGGGTTGAAGCCCTCGGGTTGAAATTTGGTGGAAATGTCCGCGACCGGCCGCCATTCTTTAGCCTTTTCGCGATAGTGCATCAGCGCCCCGGGTGCGCCGAATTCGGCGAAGGTCGATGGGTTGTCGCCTCGCGTCTGCACGATTGCTCCTGCGAAACCGTAGATCTCAGTGGCCAGGGGCGCGGCGGTTTCGGTCTCGCTGGTGTGGAGGGTGACCAGCATGCCGGTGTCGTAGCGGAAGACGCAGGCATTGTTGTCCTCGACGGGCAACCCTGCGACCCGCGTCCCCCCGAGTGAGACCACGCACTCGGGCATCCCGAACATCCACAGCATCCACAGTATCGCGTGAGAGCCGGCGTGGTAGAGCGAGCGCCGTCCCTCGTCGTCGGCGTCGCGCCAGGGCCAGGCCGGGTCGGACATGATCGCCTTGGCGTCGTAGGCATTCTTTTCGTATTCGCGGTGGCCGTGGCGTCTGCGCACTTGATAGATGGGACCTAGGACGCCGGAATCGACGAATTCCTTCATCTTCTCGTTGGCCGGGGTGAAGCGCAGATTGTAAACGGGCATGACCTGCACGCCATGCGCTTCGGCGGCGCGGATGGCCTCGTCGGCCTGGGCGGGAGTGCGGGTGAAGGGCTTTTCGACCAGACAGTGTTTGCCCTGCTCGGCGGCGCGGACGATATGCTCGCCGTGTTGCTGGGTGGGGGAGCAGATGCCGACGGCGTCGAGGTCGTCGCGGGCGAGGATTTCGTCGAGGTCGCCGACGTACTCGACCCCGAATTTCTCGGCGGCGGCCCGACCGCGCGCGGGATCGTCGTCCCAGATGCAGGCCAGATCGACTTGTGGGTGGCGCTGGGCGGCGGCGCAGATGCCGTGGGCGTGCATGAACCAGAAGCTGAGCTGGGCGAAGCGGATGCGTTCCATTTTAATTTTTCCCAATTGTGACGAAGCGACCCGTGCGGCCCGCTTCCACCATGGCTTCGATAACGCGGAGTGCCTGTAGGCCGTCCTGGCCGTCCAGGGCCGTCGGCGAATCGGCGGCGACGACTTTGCCCTGTAGCGCGTCGAGGAAATGATCGGTCGAGTTGCCGCATTCGGGCAAATCCTCCAGCTCCGACCAGCGGCCCCGATGGCCGGAGGTGAAGAGCTGTCTTTGTTCGATGCGGAAGCTCTGCTCTGCGCAATATACCGAAACTTCGTCCTGGTACTGGCTTTCACCGCTGATACAGAGCAGGCGCGCCACAAGCCCGCCCGCCAGCTCCAGGCGCATATCGACGAAGGACTCGTAGCCCGCAGTATCGTATTCGATATGGCCTTCCACGCCGATGACTGGTCGCCGGGTCAGCCAGGGAATGAGGTCGACGATGTGTACGGTCCGGGCGTGGAGGATGCCGCCGTGCAGGGGTGCGCGGTGTTCGAGGTTTTTGCGCTGGACGGCGGTGATGGCCTGGGGCGTCGCGCCCGACGCGAGATACTGGCGCACGTGGCGGGCGCTGGCCATAAAGTGCCGGGTATAGGCGGTCATCAGCACGCGCTGTCGCGAGTGGCTCAGCTCTACGAGCGCGGCCGCTTCGGCTGAAGTCATGGTCAGTGGCTTGTCGACGAGCAGATGCAGGTCGCGCTCGAGCGCGGCCTGGCACTGGTCATAGTGGTAGATATTCGGCGAGCTGACTACGACCGCGTCGAGATCCAGATCGAGAAGGGGGCGATAGTCGGCGAATTCGGCGCAGTCGCGCAGTCTCTCGTCGCGGGAATCCAAGGTTTCCGGCGAAGTATCGCAGACGGCGGCGATCTCCACGTCGTCTCGGTCGAGCAGGTGGGGAATGTGGTAGTTGGCGCTGAAGCCGCCAATGCCGATGAGGCCAAGGCGCATCGCTCTGTCCTTCTTAGGATATGCAGATCGTCCTGCGACATATACGGGACGGAAAGCTCGGTTTCGCTGCTATAAAAGATGGGTAGTGCGTTTGTTCCCGACAGCCCACCAGATGACGGAACTATTAGAATAATAGATAAACTCCCACGAATCCGCAGATATAGACCACAAACCAGAATTTGAAGGAGCCCAATACCCCCACTCTTTCCAGCGTGGCTGCCCGTTGTTGTTGCTCTGCTATGGTCGGCTGCATAAAAGCCAGATCCTCTGGTTTGGGTGCCGACCGAAAGTGGCTGCTGATGAGCAGGATCGCCGCGTAGATCAGCACCAGGAAGAAATTTACGTGGTAGAAATTGGAATGGAGGATGATGTCGGGGCAATATGGAATCAGCGCCGGGAGGGTGGAAAACAATAAGAGCGAAGTGCCTATGACGAAGCCCAGGCTCATGGTAAATA
>JAYYUU010000236.1:0-8234 GCA_036343835.1 Candidatus Latescibacterota bacterium
TCGCCAGGGTTTTCGACAGCCAGACCGGCGAGTTGGGCCAGAATGTCGTGCCCGGGGACGCCACCCCCGCGGCCCAGGCCGACCGCTTGTCGATCCAGGGCAAATTGCGCCGGCAACTCGTCCTCGAGCTCCAGGCCGACCCGCCGGTCTTCAGCCCCAATGGCGACGGGATCAACGACCAACTCCAGGTCTCTTATATCTTGTTGCGGGCCCTCTCGCAGGTGCCCGTCGACGTGACCTTGTACGATCTTTCGGGCCACGCCATACGGCACCTGCAAAACAGCGGTGCCCTCAACGGTCCTCAACAGCTTATCTGGGACGGCAGGAACGAGGGTGGCACCCTGGCGCCACCCGGGCTCTATCTGCTGCGATTGTCCATAGATAAGGATACCGGTGCTGAAAATCGCACCCTGCTGGTGGGCGTAGTCTATTAGCGAACACCAAGTTGTCACCGGCAGTCCCAGCATGGCATTATATATGGGACTACCGGCATCTAAACCAGCAGCGAATTTGGAGTACGGCTATGAAAATTGCTCGCGTGTCGCGCCTGGCCCTGGCGACCTTGGTGGTAGCGGGAATCCAACCCGCCATGGGCGAGAGGATCTCGTTCGACACCCGCTCCGCCTGGCAGGAGTGGAAGCATCCCATCGACGCGGTGGATCTGACGGTGACCGGGCGCGTCCAACCGCTGCCCGTGCGCAAGAATACTAACGCCGTCCTCAACGCGGAAAACTTCGGTGGCGGTATCCGCGGCGTCGGGTCCAACACCCGCGACGCGGCGCATATCATCGACGGCAATCCCGCGACCAACTGGTCTCCCGACCCGACCACCGGCATCGAAAACGCCTGGATCGAAATCGACCTCGGCCGCCTGGTAACGGCCAACAAAATAGTTATCGCCTTCGACGAGGCGGCACCCCCCTTCGCGTTCTTCAACGTCTTGCTCTCCGGCGGCGACCAGTTTTTCACCAATGCGCTGGTGCCCGTCGACGGTACCCTCGCCTACAACCTCTCTCGCAAGGTCGGTTTCAACACCGCGCATCAATTGGTCCTCAACCCCCGTCTGCGCTCGCTGGGCCTGGGCTCGGCTGGCGCTGCCGCCGAAAACTCCGGCGAGGGCTTCAAAGAGACCTCCGGTCTAGTCCGCGTCATCCGTCTCGAATTCGAGGAATTTGTCGAAGGGGCCGGCATCGCTGACATCGCCGTCTCCACCATCGGCGACAATATTTCCATGGGATTGATCCAGCGCGGCGGCAGCATCGAACTGATCACCGACCTGCAACAAGTGCTCTCCGGGGCCGAAAATATGGTCGACGGCGATATCGTCACCAACTGGGCGATGCAGACCTATCACCAGACCCAAACCGGCTTCGACATCTACAACCGCATCATCTTCGACCTCGGCGCGCACTACTGGGTCGACCAGGTCCGCATCATCGGCGAACCGGCCGGCGCCCCTTCGTGGATTCGCAACCGCTACGCCAACTTCTTCTGGTACCAGCTCCTGGCCTCCGACGGCTCGATCGCCCCCGACGGCACCCTGCGCTTCCACGAGATTGCCTTTGTCGACGACAGCCCGCTCAACGAGACCCAGATCCGCAATTTCGACCACGAATTCGATCTGCAGAAGATCCGCTACATCAAGCAATTCTTCCCCTCCTCCCGCCACGGCGGCGAACGCTCCGGCACCCACGGCAACTACCGCAGCTTCGCGCTGATCAGCGAGTTCCAGATCTTCGGGCAGGGCTTCCCCGCCGAGCTGCGGCTGACTTCGCCGATTTTCGACCTCAAAGAGGTCAAGGGCCTGACCTCGGTGGAATGGGACGCCATCACCCCGGCCGGCACCCGCGTCGAAGTGCGCAGCCGCACCGGCAACGAGATCATTGAGGAGCTGCACTACTACGACAAGAAGGGCAAGGAAATCACCGAGCGGAAGTGGAATAAGACGCCCTCCAGCCTGCGCGGCCCGACCGAGACCTCGATATCGATCGGCACCGACTGGAGCATCTGGAGCGACCCCTATATCTCTTCCGGTACGCTTTTCGCATCGCCCTCACCGCGCCAATATGCCCAACTGGACCTGCGCCTGGTCTCGGACGACCCGGATGTGGCCCCCTCGATCAGCTCGCTGCACTTGAACGTGGAGAACCCCATCGCGCTGGCCACCCGCGCCGAAGTCTTCCCAGCCGAGGTCCAACCCGGCGTCAAAGAGGAATTCACCTACTTCGTCTTGCCGACCTTCGGCGGGCGCTCCCAAGGCTTCAACCGCCTGACTATGAACGCCTCGGTGCCCGTCGACTTTATGGGACTGGAGTTGGGCGACGAACCGATCGACGCCGAGTTGACCCCGATCGCGGACGGCTTCGTCATCGACCTGCCCTCGACAGTGCGCAGCCCCGAGCTAATCAAGCTCTCCTTCAGCAGCACCATCTACCAGAACCAAACCCGTTTCAACCTCTTCCTCGGCAACCGCGATCTCGGCAACGACGTGCGCCAACTGGTCGAAAAAGGCGACGCCAACTCCGAGATCGCGAGCGAGTCCGTCTCGGTACAGCTACCAATCAACGGCCTGCTATTGGCCAATATCGCCCTCTCGACGAGCGTACTGACGCCCAATGGCGATGGCATCGGCGACGAACTGGCGATCGAGTTCGACGCGCTCAAGCTGGTGACTCCACGGCCGATCGCGGTCCGCATCTACGACCTGGCCGGCCGCAAGATGCGCGAGCTGTCCAGCGGCAACGGCCTGGCCCAGCGTTACCGCTTCACCTGGGACGGTCGCGACAACGCGGGTGCGACCGTGCCTCCGGGCACCTATCTGGTGCAAATCGAGATCGAAGGCGATTCGCTGACCGAAATCGCGCAGCGAATTGTGCCGGTCGCCTATTGAAAGAGGAATGACTATGCCCCGCGCCGCATACATCTTAGCCGCCCTGCTCATCGGGTTCAGCGGCTCCAGCCAGGCCCAGGTGCAACGGCTCAAAATTGGCGGTGACGATGGTCTCGAGTGGGAGGGCAACTCGCTGATTTTCAACGCCCTCGAAGTCACCGAGACCACGGCGCTCTCCCCGCTGGAGGCCGACCCAGAGGAGAATCTTCTGCCGCGCATCAAGGAGCTCGGCGGCAGCGCCACCACCTCGGTGCGCACCGCCGCGGCGCGCTCCAACCAGATCATCAAAGAGCTAATCGACGGCGAGTACACCACCGGCTGGCGCGTTTACACCAACACCAATGGCGCCGAGCTCGAGGTCGATATGGGCGCCGTCTTCGTGCTACAGCGCATCTTCCTCCGCCGCGGCGTAATCAACGACGACGAGCGCTCGCTGCGCGGCTACGAATTCTACGTCAACGACGGCGACTCGCTCAACTTTATCGGCGACAAGCCCGTCTACTCGCTGATTGCCCAGGACCGCTCGCACGGCCTGCCCGAGCTCGACCTGAGCTTCTCGCCGACCCAGGTCCGCTACTTCAAGTTGCGCAGCACCGGCGAGCGCGGCTTCCAGATGGGCGATCTCGAGGTCTTCGGCGTCGGCGTCACGCCCTTCGCCCAGTACATCTCTCGGGTCATCGATCTCGGCGACGCGGCCAATATGGGTCCGATCAATGTCTACGCCCGCATCGACGGCAACGCCCAGGTGCTGTTTAGCACCAAGACCGGCTTCGTCCCCAACGACTCGCTCTACTTCCGCCAAACGGGCATCCCCGGCGAATTTGAGGAAGTGCCCCTGGCCGATTTCGACCGCACCCTCGACCCCTCCTACGCCGGTATCATCCGCGAGAACACCCGCGATTGGAGCCCCTGGTCGCCGCCCTACGCCCAGCTCGAAGATGCCGAGATCAACGCGCCCGACAACAGGCGCTACTTCCAATTCCAGTTCAAGCTCCTTTCGGGCAGCCTGCTCGACAAGGCCATTGTCGACTCGGTGGTCGTCAACTACACCACGCCCGCCATCGCCGACTCGGTCATCGCCGAAATCAGCCCGACCACCGCGGTTCTGGGCCAGAAAAACGAATTCACCTACCACCTGCGCTCGGTCGCCTCCAGCGGCAAACGCGGCTTCGACACGGTGATCATCCGCACCCCTTTCGCCGCGCGGGCCACGGGCGTCGCGGTAGATGGCGTGGAAATGGATGAGGGCGATTTCGCCTCGACCTCCGAACCGGGCCGCCTGCAGGTGAGTTTCCCCAACCACCGCATTACCCGCAGCGGCCAGGAAGTCGATATCCGCTTCACCAGCCTGATGACCGTCTCCGGCACCGAATTCCGCGGCGAGGTCGCCGACAGCCAGTCCGACGCCTTTCCACAGCGCGTTATTTTCGGCGACGCCAACAAAGAAGCCAGCGCCAATACCCTAGTCGTCAGCGCCCGCATCGACGACCAACTCTTTACCGGCGTCAATTTCTCGTCCGATGTCATCACCCCCAATGGCGATGGCGTCAACGACCAGATCGCCCTGGACTATATCCTGCTCAAGGCCACCGATGAAGTTGGCGTCCAGGTGATCATCTACGACCTCAGCGGCCGGGAAGTCCGCCGCCTCTACGACGCCCTCGACCGCTCCGGCCCCAACCAGGTCACCTGGAATGGTCGCAACGACGATAATATAACCGTGCCGCCGGGTCTGTATCTCATTCGCCTGGAGGCCGACACCGACGCTGGTGCTGCAACGCAGATGCGCAGCATCGCCGTAGTTTACTGAGTCACCCGCCGCAGCGTATGGCCTGCGGTGCTACATGAGGACGGTCGCGACTGGTACGGATTATTTCCAGCCAGCCGTCCAACCGAGTAGACAGCATATCGAACGCGAATTTCGCCTAAGGGAGGGTTGTTATGCGCAAAGTTTCGCTCTGGGGTATTACCTTGGCTGTACTCGCCGTTGCGGCGTCCAGCGTCCAGGCGGCTACCCCGGGCCGCGAGCGCGGCGCCACCTCGCAGGTCCGGATCGAAGGTTTCGATCCGCTTATTCCGACTCTGCGCAAGTGGTACGTGCCCCACGATCTCTACAATATCTACGACTGGGGCGGTTACAAATACACTAACTACGCCAAAGAACCCTACGAGCGCTATGTCAGCACCCAGCTCGAAGGCCTGGGGCTCTACGATATCTTCGGCAACTGGGTCACCCGCGGTTGGCGCATCTACGAGTGGCGGCAGCAGCAGCCTCTGGCCTTTGGCAGCACCGTCTTCAAAGACGGCCGCTTCGGCCAGTGGTTTCAGAATTTGGTCGTCGCCTCCGACTCCAAGGGTCAGTACTTCACCTCGCTGACCGTCGGCGACCGGATCCGCACCACCCTGACCCCGCTGACTTTTAGCCGCTCGCGTTTCAACGGCGTGCAGTGGGACTTCGCCTCCGACAAATACGAAGCCACCGTGCTGCTCTCGCGCGTCAGCGAGCCGGTGCGCGTGGTCCAGGGCTCCAACCGCGTCCAGGACACCGACTACACCAACTTCATGGGCCTGCGCGGCACCACCCAGATCGGCGACTTTATCAACCTCGGCGCGACCCTGGTCAATACCAACTTCGGCTCCGCGAGCAGCAATTTCTCCGAGAATAGCCGCGCCGGCCTCTTGACCAGCAGCCAGAACTCGGGCAATGTCACCGAGATCATCATCCGCATCGCCGACGACTCGCCCGGCGACGGTTCGGGCGCCCTGTTCTTCTCGTCGCAGATGATCGTCGACGGCGAGGTCACCCCGGTCAATCCCACCATCGAAGGCGGCCGTCAGCGCGAGGGCTTTCTCGAGGCCCTCGAAGAAGCGCCGATCCTGCTGCGCTACCGCGTGCCCGACCCGTTGGTGGTACAGAAGGTCAACTTCGCGATGGTGCTCTCCAACGACTACCGGGTGGAGATGACCTCCAACCTACAGACCAATATCAACGGCCAGCCGATTTTCCTGCCGGTCACCCGCGCCGAAGGCAATGTCCGCGACAACACCAACCAGCGCGTCGTGCGCTTCGACTACGGTCTGCCCTCGGCCAACCAGATCGCCAGCGTCGACCTCATAGTCGAAGACGTCTGGGGCATGGAGGTACGCGGTGAATTTGCGCGCAACACCCAGTTTCAGCGCTACCCCAATATCAATATCCAGAAGCTGAGCAATCTCAAACAGAGCGAGATCACCGCCGACGCCTGGTTCCTCAACGCCACCCGTCGCTCGGGCCGCTGGTTCGGCTACGGCGAGGCCTACAGCATGGACCACGACTACACCACCCGCGGCTATATCACCGACCAGAACGACTTCGTCGACTACGAGAACCAACGCCAGAACTGGTTCGAGTACATCGATGACAACGACGACCAGGACCAACTCGTCGACTGGCCGCGCTTCGGCGGCGGCGGCGGCGACAACGCCGTCTTCCCCGGCCTCGACGAGAACAATGATCTGATTTCGGACTTCAACGAGAACACCAACCTCACCCCCGACTACGAAGAGCCCTTCCTGCGGCATTATATAGATCCCCCGGACTTCCTCTTCGGCGTCGACATGAACCACAACACCGTAGTCGACCGCTTCGAAAACGACGAAGTAGCCGACTATCCCTACAAGAAGGGGCACCGAGGCTGGAATATCTACGGCGGCGCCGAGGTCTACCCCAGTATCAACGTCACCGTCGGCCGCAACACCGAATGGCTGATCGCCGGCGAGGAGCGTTCAGAGGCTCTCTATATGCTGGTCAGCGGTCTGCGCGATATGCCAGGCACCGGCAAGTTCGAGGTCTTCCACATGATCAAGTTCGTCCAGGACGATATCTCCGACAATCTGCTGCAATGGGTCCAGCGCCCCGGCTCGATCGGCGGCCTGCAGCCCTTCGACGACCCGCAGATCACCAAAGACACCATGGTCAACCAGAGCTTTATCGGCTGGAAGTGGATCCGCGGCGACCTGACCTTCGTCAACAAGTTCCGCTTCGACCACTTCAAGCAGCGCGGCGATGCCCCCGACCGCCTCGACGATAGCTCATTTCTCGGCGTCATCAACAAGGCCGACTACCCCGTCGAAATCGGTCGCAATATCACCCTGATCCCGCGCTGGAAAAACATGTGGCGCAAACGCACCCAGGCCCGGACTTCGCAACTCAAGATCAACGAATTGAGCGAGATCTTCTCGCTGTCCGCCGTATTTCCGGTGCTGACCAAAAGCCGGATCGAGGTCGGCGTCGAGGCGATCATCTTCCGCAATGCCGAGGCGATCCCCGACCCGCTGCCGCCCGAGTATATCGACGACTTCGTCGGCAAGGTTTTCACCCTCCAGTACACTAACCGGGTCCAGTACCAGGGTTATAGCATCACCTCCAACGTCGGTTTCCAGGTCAACGACATCAACTTCGTCAACCTCAAGGACCTCGACGTCAGCAATACCATCGCCTTTATCGAACTCTTCGCCGGTCTTGAGCAAGAGCGTTTGGGCGGACGCCCGGCCGAAAGGAGAGGATGGGGCTTCTAAGCTCCCGCATGGCCAACCGGAAACGCGCCATCCTGCTGAGCCTCGGGCTTTTGGCCTGCGCCGAAGCGCCACCGCAAGAGAGCCCGCCGGTGATGCTGGGCCGGGTGGGCGAAACGGAAATAAGCGCACGGGACTTCACCCTAGCCCTGACCAAGCTACCCACCGGGATCCGGGCTAAAACTCTGGACGATTGGCGCCGCCAGTTTCAGGTGTTGGTCGACAAGGAACTGCTGCTCTTCGAAGCCCGCGCCCAGGATCTAGATCGGACCGTCGCCGCCACCGTCGCGACCTGGGAGCGGAACCAGTTGGTCGAAGAGTTGCTCGCACGCGAAATGGGCGAGGCGCTCGTCTGGACCGAAGCCGAACTGGCGGCTTTTTTTAGCGATTCGAATGCCGGTCGCGAAATTCGCCTCAGCCGCCTGATGCGCGTCGACAAGACCCGGGCCCTCGAGGCGCTGAAAAAAGCCCAGAGCGGCACCGATTTCGCTGCCCTGGCCGCAACATATGGCCGCACTAACTGGAGCGAGAGCGGTTGGCTCAACGCGCTCAACGCCGGCGATGCGCGTCTGGCCGCACTTTTTCTTCTCGAGGTCGGTGCCGTCGAGCTAATCGAGGCGGATGGACAATTTCTGGTGCTGGGCATCGCCGCCGAACGCCAGGTGCAGCTTGTGGACCGGCGCCCACTCGTCGAAGCGGCCCTCGAGCAACGCAAAAAACAACGGGCCAACCTAGCCTATCTGGAGCACCTGACCGGCAAGTACGCCGTGCGCCTAGACACCTCGGCCTT
>JAYYUU010000237.1:0-7447 GCA_036343835.1 Candidatus Latescibacterota bacterium
CGCTGATCGAAGAAAGCCGGATCGACCTCGGCGTATTCGCCCGTCGCCAAATCGACGATGCGGGGTTCTACACTTTTGTATAGCTCCTCGATCCGCTCACCGCCTACGACCTCGCCGGGCTTAATAAAGCCGGCGGCCACCAGGATATTGCGCTTCTTGTCGAGGGCCTTGTTGACCGCCTGGATCGGCCGCAGCGAAACCGCGGCGACCGACACCAGCACCGAACAGACCAGGCAGACGCCGAGCGCGACGCCGAATGTTCTCCCTACTGAATCGTTAGCCACTTGTCTACCTCTTTTTAGGAACTGACGGCCGTGCGCGCCAGCCTGCGCCTGACGTTGGCCTGCAGGACTACGTGGTCGATCACCGGCGCGAAGACATTGCCGAAGAGGATCGCCAGCATCACGCCCTCGGGGAAGGCCGGGTTGATCACGCGGATGAGTATGGCCATAAAACCGATCAGCGCCCCGTAAAACCAGCGCCCGGTCTCGGTCATCGTCGCCGACACCGGGTCGGTGGCCATAAACACGCAGCCGAAGGCGAAACCGCCCAGCACCAGATGCCAGCTGGCGTCCATTTGGAACATCGGGTTGGTGTCGCTGCCGATCATGTGCAACAACTGGGCGCAGACGATGGTCGACAAGGTCATGCTCACAATGATCCGCCAGGAGCCGACCCCGGTCGCGATCAGGATCACCGCGCCGAACAAACACGCCAGGGCCGAAGTCTCGCCCATCGATCCGGGGATCGTGCCCAGGAAGGCCTGCATCCAGCTCACCGAGCTGGTGAAGGCGGCCATGCCGTCGGCGGCGGCGGCCCCCAGCGGGGTAGCCTGGGTAAAACCGTCGGCGGCGATCCAGATGGCGTCACCGGTGATCTCGGCCGGATAGGCGAAATAGAGGAACGCCCGCCCTGTCAGTGCCGGGTTGAGAAAGTTTTTGCCCGTGCCGCCGAAGACTTCCTTGCCCAACACCACGCCAAAGCTGATGCCGACGGCCACCTGCCACAGCGGGATCGTCGGCGGCAAGGTCAGGGGGAAGAGCATGCCCGTGACCAGGAAGCCCTCGTTGATCTCGTGCTTGCGGACCATCGCGAAGAGCCCCTCCCACAGACCGCCCGCCATATTGCAGACCAGAAAGACCGGAAAGAAATAGAGGAAGCCGTGGAAAATATTAGCCAGCGCGCTGCCGGGGTTATAGCCGATACCTAATATATCGATGATCACCCCCCGCCATTCGCCGGTGGTCGCAGCGCCCATCTGCTGCATGGCTAGATTGCTCTGGTAACCGGTGTTCCACATCGCCATGAAGATGCAGGGCAGCAGCGCGACAACCACGATGATCATGGTGCGCTTGAGGTCGATGCCGTCGCGCACATGGGTCGGCCCGTTGGTGACGCGACCGGGCGAGTACATAAACGTGTCGGCCGCCTCGTAGAGCGCGTAGAGCTTTTCCAGCGGCCCCCCTTTGTGGAAGAAGGGCTCGGCCTGGTCGAGCAGATTTCGCAAAGCCTTCATCGAATGCGCCTATCCTTCCCTTTCAATTCGATCCAAATTCTGCCGCAGCATCGGTCCGTACTCGTATTTGCCCGGGCAAACGAATGTGCACAGCCCCAAATCCTCCTCGTCCAGTTCCAGACAGCCCAGGGCCTGGGCGCGGTCGGTGTCTTCGACGATCAAGGCCCGCAGCAGGAAGGTCGGGATAATATCCAGCGGCATCACCTGCTCGTAGGAGCCAATCGGCACCATCGCCCGGTCGCTGCCCTCGACAGACGTAGTAAAATCGAAAAATCGGCCGGGCTTCAGCTTGGAGGCGAAGACATTCTTGACCGAAAATTTGTCGAAACCCGGCTTCTGCCACCCGAGGAACTCGCGCTCCCGCCCCTCGGCGAGCACCGCAACCTGGCTGTGGTAACGGCCGAGAAAATCCACAGGGCCCGTTCCGGCGCGTCCCGCCAGTACCGACCCCGAAATGACCCGATTCTCACCCTCTTTCAACTGACCCGCCGTCAGCTCGCTCAGACAGGCCCCCAGCCGGGTGCGCAACAGACGCGGCTTTTCGACCTGGGGGCCGCCGAGGGCGACGATGCGCTCGGTCCACAAAGAGCCGGTGGCGAAGAGCACGCCGCAGGCGACGACGTCCTGGTAGCCGATATACCAGACGACTTTGGCCGCCCCGACCGGATCGAGGAAGTGAATATGGGTGCCGGGCAAACCGGCCGGATGCGGGCCGGCGAACTCGACCGCGTCGGCGCCGTCGGCGGGAATACCACCACCGGGGGCTGTGCACACGTATACCGACCCGTCGGTGAGTTTGCCCAAAATCTTCAGCCCCCGTGCGAAATCCTCCTCGCGACCCTGGAGCACCACCTGGGGGTCGGCCGCCAGGGGGTTGGTATCTATCGCAGTGACGAAAATCGAATGCGGTGCGCTTTCGGGTGCGGGTACCTTGCTATAGGGCCGAGTGCGCAGCGCGGGCCAGAGACCGGAGGCCACCAGACCATCGCGCACCTGTTCGCGACTGAGCTGGTCGGGGGCATCGGTCGCGAACAGGTCGAAGCACTCCTCCTCGTCGCCCTCAACGTCGATGACCACCGAGAGCAAAGACCGCTTGGCGCCGCGATTGACCGCCGCCACTTTGCCGCTTGCGGGTGCAGTGTAACGCACGCCAGGGGTCTTCTTGTCTTCGAAGAGCAATTGCCCCTTTTTGACCTGGTCGCCCTCGCCGACGGCCATCATCGGCCGCATCCCGATATAATCGGGGCCCACAACGGCCACTTGCCCGACCGCGAGGCCCGCTTCGATCTCTTGTGCCGGGGCGCCGGTAATCGGCAGATTCAGCCCCTTCTTTATCTCGATTCTGCTACTGGCCATAAGCGCACTTCGCGATCCCCTTTTTAAAAGGCTCAATCGGCTGCTAATATTTTGACAAATACTAATGTAAACTCTGCTAAGATAGCCAGTTTAAGCCAGCCCGCTCCGCCTGTCAAGAAAAACGCCCCGCAGGCCATTAGCGCGATGGCTGACGACGATATTAGAGGTCAGTATCCGCCTGAATCGGCGGAGCGCGATGAAGGACGATCCAAGTTCCGGTGTCGATCAATCCGACCGAATACAGGGGGCAGAAGCCCCGCATCCGCCCCACTTATCTCCCGTTCCCAAATAAAGGACAACGGCCAAAATGGAGCAAGCGCGCTCTATCCCATTGCCCATTGCGCACCGGCAAACTTGCGATTTGCCGTAAAACCTCGGATTTTAGACCACCGTCCACTAATCGAACCGAGGTTTTATGCACGCTGACGAATCCACCCACCGGAATGCGATCGCCGCCCTCTTCAAAAAACCAATACTCGACCTGATATACCGCGCCGCCACCGTCCACCGAACCCACCACGACCCGCGACAGGTCCAGGTCTGTACCCTGCTCTCGATCAAGACCGGGGGCTGCTCGGAAAACTGCGGCTATTGCTCGCAGTCGGCCCATTTCGACACCGGACTCGCAAGGCAGGACCTGCTCTCGGTAGCCGCGGTGCAACAGGCCGCCGAGCGCGCCGCGGCCTCGGGCAGCACGCGTTTCTGCATGGGCGCCGCCTGGCGGCAAGTCCGCGACGGTGCCGAATTCGACCGCGTGCTCGAAATGGTCCGCAGCGTAGCCGCCACCGGCATGGAGGTCTGCTGCACCCTGGGGATGCTCAACGCCGCACAGGCGCAAAAGCTCAAAGCGGCGGGTCTCACCGCCTACAACCACAATCTGGACACCGGGGAAAATTACTACTCGGAAGTCGTCACCACCCATACCTACCAGGACCGCATCGCCACGATAGAGCACGTCGGCCGCGCCGGGATCTCCGTCTGTTGCGGCGGCATCCTGGGGCTGGGCGAAAGCGACGACGACCGCATCGACCTGCTCTGCGCGCTGGCGCAACTGCCGACTCCGCCCGAATCGATCCCGGTCAACGCCCTGGTCCCCATCGCCGGCACGCCCTTAGGCGATCGCGAGCCGACCTCCGTTTGGGAACTGGTGCGCATGGTCGCCTGCGCCCGCATCCTCTTTCCCGAGGCCATGGTGCGCCTCTCGGCGGGTCGCGATGCGCTCCCGGCCACCGCGCAGGCCCTGTGCTTTCTCGCCGGGGCCAACTCCATTTTTTCCGGCGACAAACTCCTGACCACTCCCCACCCCGGCGCCGACGCCGACCAGGCCCTCTTCGACCTGCTCGATCTGGAGGCCCGACCCTCGCACGAGCAATCCTCAGAGCTCGTCGACCAACGCGAGGAAACAATCGTAGACGGCAGTTAGCTGGGATCGCTCGAGGCAATAGGGCGGCAACACATAGACTGTATTCCCCAACGGCCTGAGCAAAAAACCCCGCGCCAAAAAGCGCGCTCTGAGTTGCAGCCCCACCTGGTGCAAGTAGCCCTCATCGCCCTCGACCAGCACGTCCACTGCCGCGATCGTACCGCACGCTCTCGCCCGCCCCAGCCGTCCGTGTCCCCTCAAGCGCTCCACTTCTTCACATTGCCATGCGGCCAGGGGGCGAAAGCGCCCCTCGGCGAGCAACTCCAGCGAAGCCAGCGCCGCGGCGCACCCCAGGGGATTGGCCGTATAGGAATGACCGTGGTAAAACGCCTTGCCCGAGTCATCGCTATAAAACGCGTCAAAGATCCGATCGCTGCAGACGGTAGCCGCCAGCGGCAGAAAGCCACCGGTCAAGCCCTTGGCCAGACAAATGATATCGGGTTGGGTAGCCGCCTTTGCACAGGCGAAGAGCTCACCCGTGCGGCCAAATCCAGTCAGCACCTCATCGTAAATGGCCAACACGTCGTGCTCCTGTAATAGCGCCTGCACCGCGCCGAGGAATTGTGGCCGACACATCCGCATCCCCCCCGCGCCCTGGACCAGCGGTTCGAGCACCATCGCCGCGTATTCGCCCCTGTGCTCTGTCAACAACTCCTCCAAGCGCACGAGCGCCTGTGCTTCCTTGTTCGCCACATCCCCATCGCCCGTCCAGGTCGCCGGAAAGGGCACGGCCTCAGCCGCAAAGAGCAAGTCGGCAAAAGCCCGGGTGAACAGTGAGCGCTCTCCGACGGACATCGCCCCCAAAGTATCGCCGTGATAAGCGCCCGTAAAACGCAGGAATCGCCGGCGCGCTGGTGCGCCGCCATTGCGCCAGAACTGATAGGCCATCTTCAGTGCGACTTCCACCGCCGTCGAACCATTGTCCGAATAAAAGACCCACTGCAAAGATGCGGGCAAGAGCTCGACTAAGCGCTCGGCCAATTCCTCGGCGGGCCGATGGCTAAACCCGGCGGCCAGTACTTGTTCCAATTCCCGGGCCTGCGCGGCGATGGCCGCGACGATCTCGGGCTGACCGTGGCCGTGCAAGGTCACCCACCAGCTCGAGATGCAATCGAGCAGCCAGCGACCGTCCTCCAGTTCGAGCAGCGCCCCCTGGCCACGGCGCACTCGCTGCGTCGGCTGGGCCGCCTTCATCTGGGTAAAGGGCGACCACACCCTGGTCGTCGGACGTTTAGCCATAATCACCAAAATAGCGCGCAAAAACCGCCGCGACATTGGCGGGCGCTAGGTCCACCCGCTGGTCGATCGCCGCCAGCACCCGCACCTGACCATAGTCGGCGATGGCCCGACAGTTGGCCTCATTGGCCGGCCCATTGACGACGACGCCGAAGACCGGACAGTCCCGACGGCGCAACTGATCCAGCGTCAGCAAAGTGTGGTTGATCGTGCCCAATTCGCTGCGCGCCACCACCACCACCGGCAGCGCCAAAGCGGCAATCAGATCGATCATCAAATGCGCGTCGTCGAGTGGCACCATCACCCCACCCGCTCCCTCCACTACCAGCCGCTCTCGTGCGGGCAGCACCAATTGGTCCATCTCGATCTGCACGCCCTCGCGCCGGGCCGCTTCATGGGGCGACAGCGGTGCGCGCAGACAGTAGGTCTCCGGCAACAGGCGTTCCGCCGACAATCCAGTGACCCGCCGCACCCAAGCGGTGTCGGTGTCGGCCCCGCTTTGCACCGGTTTCCAATACGCCGCCTGCAATCCCACGGCGAATAGCGCGGCGACATACGACTTGCCGACGCCGGTGTCGGTCCCGGTGACAAAGATGCGGGGAGGAAAATCAACCGCCACGAATTCACCCTTTCTTTACAGCGGCCAGATAGTGGATCGCGCAAGTGATCTCCACGCCATCGGGACACGCTAGGTCCCAACCGCGGAGCAGCTGGCGCAATGGCGCCAGTCCCAACGCTGCGGCATCCGCTCGAGTCGGGGTGCCGGCGCCCGTGTGTTTGAGATGGCGCAAAAAGTCGCGCGCCGTGGGAAAGCGCAAAACGAGCTCTCGTTCCCATTGGCGCAATTCGACCGGCTGATCCGCGAATGCCCCGGCGATGAATACCGAGTCTGGCAGGGGATTGGCACTGCAGGGAATGCCCTGCAGTGCGCACTGTTGGTGCCACTCGCGATACGAACCCGCGCCCGGATACGCGCAGAGCAAATATCCGCCGGGTTTGAGCGCGCGCAAGAGCCGGCTGAGACCCATGGCCAAATCGACGAACCACTGCACGGCGAAACTCGCGGCGATCAAAGCGTAGCGATCCTCGCACGCCAGCTGCTCTCCGTCGAGCACCGCATAGCAAATATCGGGATGCTCGATCCCCATCGCGGCGATTTTTCGGCGACAACTGGCGACCATTTCGGGCGAGAGGTCGGTTAGTTCCACCTCGCGATCGGGGAATAGCGCCGCCAGCTCCGCGCTCAAAAAGCCAGTGCCGCAGCCAATTTCGAGCACCGGACCCGTAACCAGCCCATCCGCACATTGTGCGGCGTATTCGGCCAGGGCCATAGCAACTGCCCGCTGTTCCTCCGCATAACTGTCGTAGGTTATGGCATAACGGGAGAAATTCGCCGCAACGCGTTCTTTGCAAAGCTCGGCGCTCATCTTTCGCAATGCTTCAAATGCCAATCTCGCTCGATCACCTGCCAGCACTCGCGAATATGGGTAATGGGCAGTGCGTGTCCCGCCTCGGGCAAGACCGTGAGTTCGCTGCCGGACACCAACTCGTGCAACTCGTCCCCTCGTTCCAGGGCTATAATACGGTCATCGCCACCGTGGACGATTCGGACTGGCACTCCCGTCTGCCAAAGCCCCGGATCGAGCACGCTTTCTTGCAATAATTGCAAATCCTCACTCAAGCGCCCGACGTCGGGAAGCCCCTGGCGGCCGTCGACATCCACAGCTCCACAACGAATATAAAAATCGGTCAGTAGCGCCTGCGGTTCTTGGCCCAAACGCAAAGACATCTGCTCAACCATGCAGCGCGAGCGTCTGGCGTGGTTGAGCCGCGCGGAGTGAAAATGGCGAAATCCGCTCAACGCGACGATCAATTTCGCACCCTCGATCAATGCCGGCGGCACCAGATGCAAACCG
>JAYYUU010000238.1:0-5181 GCA_036343835.1 Candidatus Latescibacterota bacterium
CGCGACGGCCGGCCCGTTCGAGCAACAGCCCCTTATTGTTGAGCGCCTCAAACGAAGCGGGGAAACGCGTGATGATCGCATCGTAGGTTTTGAGCGCCTCGGTCGGGCGGTCCAGCCGCGTCAAAATATCGGCGTACACCAAAAGGGCCAGGTCTTGCTGCAGGTAAATCTGCGCTTCCTCCTCCGACCCTTCAACCTCGGCAATGACCGTCTCGATATTGGCCAGCGCCTCGTCCAAGCGTCCGGCGTCGCGATAGGCGACGGCCAATCCGTAGCGCGCCCGCAAATCGCCGGGATTGTCGCGGACCTTCTGCTCGCCGGCCGCGAGATAGTGGTCCTCGCCGCGCTCTTTCTCAACGTGGCCATAGTGATGTACCGGCACCATGCAATCACCGGCGGTCATCCCCGCCTGTAGCAAAGTCGGTTCGACCAATTCCTGCACCGCCCCGCTAAAGCGCACCGCGCGCCGGTGCCGCCAGAGGCGCACCTTGGTCGTGGGAAAATAACCCGGATAGTCCTGCTCCTCCGCGGCTTCACCGCGGCAGGCAACCCAACCGGTGCGATTGTTTTCCGCGCTATAATTACGGGTGATCATGCGATAGGCATCGTTATCTCCTGCGGCGAGCAATTGCCGCAGTTGGACGTGATCTTTTTGCGCCAGCACTTCGTCGCAGTCCAAAACCAGCACCCACTCGCCCCGGGCTTCCGCCAACGAGCGATTGCGCGCTTGGGAGAAATCGCCCTCCCAGGCCTGGACAAAAACTCGCGCCCCTGCGCGGCGGGCCACGGCGGCCGTATCGTCGCGCGAACCGGTATCGACGACGACGATCTCATCGACCAACCCTGCAACGCTCTCCAGGCACCGCGCCAGCAACGAAGCCTCGTCCTTGGCGATCATACACAGCGACAAATGCGGCTTGTTCTTGCCCCTGTGCTTGCCGCGCTTATGCCTGCTCTTACTCTTCTTGCCCACGTATTTTCTCCAATATGGCCTGTACCACCGGGTATTGCGGATCGAGCGCGAGGAGGCGCCCGGCCAACTCTCGCGCCGCTGCAAGCTCCCCACTTTGTACTAATATATCGGCCAGCGATGAGGCCGCATCCCCGTCGTGCGCCTTGAGTTCCAGGTAATTTTGCAAGAGACCGATGCCCGCCGCCAGGTTGACCAGAGTTTCGGTCAACCCGCTGAGCAAGACGCGGTGGCAGCGCAGCAGTTCCTTGACGCCCACCCAATCGAGTTCCTCGCTCCCCAGGTCGGCAATCGTCACCGGCAAATCCCCGCCAATTACGGCCTCCTGGATGCCAAAGCCGCTCAGGTGGTCGGGCATCCCCGTGCGATAGTGCAAGACCTTCGCGGTCTCGCCGGTTGGCGACGCGAATTCATCCGGGTCGAGGCCCCAACCCACAATCGGCCCTTCCAGGCCTCAGGATCGCTGTTGCTTCTATAAGCTAAAGGCACCAAACGCGTCTTCCAGCACGGGACGCAACTGCCCCAGTGCTGCTTGGCACACCGCCGGTGACACCCCGGCTTCGGAGCCCAACATACCCAATGGCGCAAACAACCTGGGCAGCCCCCATTGTAGGGCTGCGATCAGGTCTTCGAGCGTCTGGCACAATGCGAAATCGTACTCGCCCCCGCGAACTCCGCCAGCAGCGGTCGCCCAATCTACCTCGACGACATTGTCGGGCAGCGGCCAGAAGGTGCTGCGCCAGGTCTGTTGTGGATTTTGTTGCGGATGGACTAAGTGGAAGGAATGGCCCGTATGGGCCAGGTGGCGCAACCGGGCTTCGCACTGGTTAAAAACCAGTACCCGCCAAAACTCATTGGGCTTCTGCATGGGAGTGATTGCACGACCTCGCGTCCGAGGTCATCCTTATCGACAGGCCCATCCATGTAGCCTCCCGCGCATACCTCGTCTAGTTCCCCACCTGCTTGAGGACCTGACTCAGCGCCTTGAGTTCCCGCTGATCCCCCTCGGCGGCCCGCTCGTTTTCCTCGCGGATGCGTTCGTATACCTCGCCCCGATGGATCGAAATCTCGGATGGAGCCTCTATTCCCAGGCGGACCTGGCGTCCCTGAAGTTCCAGTATGGTGACGCGGATCTCACTGCCAATGACAATGCTTTCGCCTGCTTTTCGCGTTAGCACGAGCATAACGAATCTTCCCTGATTGAAATGGCCGCTCCCAGCGACCAGAATACGCTAGGCTTCCCGACTGCTAGCTTCCATAATCGAGTGTTTGATGTGATAGCGCTCATCCACCAGAATCATCTGCTTGGCCTGCATCGACTCGGTATTGATGCAAATCGGCCCCCTGAGATTGGCCGTGACCTGCCTCGGATCGGTGCTCAGGGTCACGATGCAGTAGATGGCCAAATGCTCGGTCTGGGTTATGCCCAAGCCCTGCAAGTCCTCCTGGCCAATATCCGGATTGTACTCCGGCCACAATAACATTGGATTGACTATGACAAACCCCAAGCGCGGCTCGTCGAGAGACTGTAGGCGCAAAAAAGGCACTTCCTCGTCGGTTTCGACCAGACCGTAGTCGCGGAGATGCTCGAAACCGGGCAATCCCTGGGGAAAGCTCAGCACGTTTTCGCGCTCAATCGTCACCTCGCTAAACTTGTCGTTTTGGAGTGTTAATTTGTCCGATTCGCTCATCCTTGGAATCCCTGTATGCGGCGACCGTCATTTTATTAACTCACGCTCGTCTTAGACCGGCGCGGGGAGGGCGCCTGGAAGAGAAGTGCAATTTAGATGAAGTCCATCAACGATTGGGGAATCACTGAAGACCCGGAAGCCAGAGCCGCGTGAAATATGTCTTGCTCCGGGCGCAAATTCACGATGGCCGACGACAGATCGACATCTTCGTCGGCGGAGAGAATCGAGGTCATTTCAACGGCGATCCGTTCGAGTACATTGTGGGTCGTCTCCATTCGGTTGACCCGAGCGCCGATCGACCCGCGCACCGCAGATATGCGCTCGCGCACATTGACCAGCTTATTCAGCGTGCCGCGCACATCCTCGACACTATTGTCGCGCAAGGCATCGCGCAACTCGACAAGCACGCCAAAGGGATTGGTCAGCTGATCTTCAAATGCATCCCGAACCTGGAGCAAAACCTCCCGCAATTCGTCGCTCAGCGGCGGGTCTGGTTGCTGAAATTCGTCGCTCAGCGGCGGATCTGGTTGCTGAAATTCGTCCAGCAGGGCGTTGAGCGCATCGACGTCGAGCTGTTGATCCTCGCCGATGATCTGTTCGAAGTGCACCCGATCTTCCTCGCCCAGGCCCGCGGCCAAGGCGTTGAGCGGCAACCGAATATCGCGCGGATTCTCAAAGACCTCGTTGCCCGTGACATTGACCTGCATGCGAATCCCATCGCTCACCTCGCGCTCAATAGTGCCGCTGGCATCTCCGCGGGGCACGATAGCTAGGATATTGCCATTGTCATCGCGATTGGGCACGTAGGGCGCACCGCCGGTCTGAGTGCCCGAGAAGATGTAGCGTCCCCGGTTGCGGGACTCACTCAATCGCACCGCGTGTTCGAGAAACTGGTCTATCTGGTCGGCGATGGCGTTGCGCTGTGAGGCGTTGTAGGTGCTGGTGGCACCCTGGACGGCCAGGCCGCGCGCCTCGACGAAGAGCACTTCAAGCTCGTTGAGGGTCGCCTCGCTCAATTCCAACCACCCCACGCCGTCGTTGATATTCTTCTGAAACTGTTCTATATTGCGCAATTCTGAGCGCAGTGACAACGAGCGTTCGACTCCGGCCGGATCGTCGGAGAGTTTGTTCAGACGCGTTCCGGACGACAACTCGGTTTGGTAACGCGTGATGCGCTCGTAGGAGCGATTCAAATTGCTAGTCAGCGTGCCAACGGCCATACCCGTCGTGACTCGCATGGCATTACCTCCTGCTCAATTGCCCCCAATATAGGGGCACCAATAAAATATGTCCATCGGTTAATAAACCGTTAATTGCAGAGCGAAAAATCATATATTGACCGTCACTTCCAGCAATTCATCGATGATCGATACCGTCCGCGCGGCCGCCTGATAGGCGCGTTGGAAGAGTATCAGTTGCGAAGCTTCGTCGTTGAGCGACACGCCTTGCACGCTCTGGCGGCGATTCTCGATCTGCGAGGAGAACAGGCGGTGGTTTTCGGCCATCGTCTGGGCTTCAGAGCTCTGAGCTCCGATCTCGCCGAGCATCTCGTAGTAAAAGTCCTCCATCGTCCGGGTGCCCTCAGCGAGGATATGACCATTGCGCAAAGAGCTCAGCGCCAGAGCCATGCCATTGTCGCCGGGGTTGCCGTCTTGGGAAGCGGCGATATTGCTGAGACTAGCCAGGATCGCGTCGTCGAGGGCAATATTGCTGGCATCGGTCTTTTCCGGGTCGAAGAAGTTGACCCCCGTGCCGGCGTCCTGGCCAAAACCCGTTCGGTGCAGGGCGTTAACCTCATTGACCAAGCCCACCGCCATCTCGTCTATATTCGTCAGCAGTTGCGGCACGACCTCGTCGCGCACTTGAATCAAGCCACGCAAACGGCCTTCGCTGATGGAGGCGATCGAGCCGTCGTCGGCGTAGTGAATCCGGCTGACCGAAGTCCCGCTGTCAACCGTCTGGCGCACCTGCAGGTGGACCACGCTGTCCCCCTGTAGCAGGTTGTGCCCGGCCGATAGCACCGACAACTGGCCATTTTCGCTCTCGGTGAGAGTAATGTCCACTTTGCGCGACAGCTCGTCGATAATCAGATCGCGCCGATCCTTCAGATCACTGGCGTCACCGCCGTCGAAGGAGGCGCGCGGAACTTCGGCGTTGATACTGGCCAATTGGTCCAGCAGCTCGTTGATATCGGCGACTTCGTCGACCAGGTCGGCGTCCAATTCACTGCGGGTGTTGCGGAGTTTGTCATTGTATTGATGCATGGTAGTTACCAGGAAGTCGGCTTCCTGCCTTACCACCGCCCGGGCGGCACCGCTCTCGGGCACATTGGCCAGATCCTGCCAGGCATTCCAGAAGCGGCTGAACGAACCCGAAAGCCCCAGACCGGATGACTGGTTGAAGATGGTCCCCGCCTCGCTCGACCCGGCGCCGGCTGGTTCGTTGAAGATCGCTTCAATACTGCCCAATGCCCGTTCCAACACCTCCCAACGCCCCAAAATTTGCTGCTGCACCCGCATT
>JAYYUU010000239.1:0-7657 GCA_036343835.1 Candidatus Latescibacterota bacterium
GCAGGAGGTGCTGAGGGTCGAGGGGCTCTACGCGCAGGATTTAGCACACGAGGTGAGCTTTTCGCTTTGCGCGGGTGAGATCCTGGGGTTTTACGGGCTGATAGGTGCCGGGCGCACCGAGTTGGCGCGGCTATTGGTGGGGGCGGAGCAAGTGGAGCGGGGGGCGATCTACATCCGCGGGGAAGAGGTGCGGATCGGCTCGGTGGCGGAAAGCCTCTACAAATACAACATGGGCTATGTCACTGAAAACCGCAAAGAAGAGGGCTTGCTGCTCGAGTCAGCAGTAAAGACCAATCTCGGCATTACCATCTGGGAGCGGCTCGCGGGCAGATTCAGCCGCCGGATCGACGGTCGGGCCGAGACGGAAGCCGCGCAGGGGATGGTCGCGGCGATGGATATCCGCACCACGGGGCTGGAGCAGGTGGTCCACAACTTGAGCGGCGGCAATCAACAGAAGGTCAGCATCGGCAAGTGGCTGATGGCCGGGTGCGATATCCTGATCGTCGATGAGCCGACGGTGGGGGTCGATATCGGGGCCAAAGCGCAGATCCACCGCTTGATCTGGGATCTGGCGGCCAAAGAGGGCAAGGCGATTATCCTGATCTCGTCGGATATGCCGGAGATTATCAGCCTGGCGGAGCGGATATTAGTCTTTAGGGACAAGCGGATTGTGCACGAGATCGCGGGGATTCACCAGCGGGGGTTGGGTTATGACGCGGTGAGCAGTGAGATTGGCCACCATTTGAATTGAGTGAAGTACAGGATGGATATTTTTAACAAATTGGTGCGGAATAAGGACGCCGGTATCGTGCTATCGGCGGCGCTGCTCTTTATCGGCTTTTCGCTGAGCTCGGAGAGTTTTCTCTCGGCCTATAATCTCTTTAATATTTCACGGATTATCGCATTTTCGGCCTTTGTGGCCCTGGCTCAGGCGGTGGTGCTGGTCGCGGGGGGGATGAATCTGTCGGTGGGCGCGATTGGCGGCTTGGCGACGATCGCCACGGGCTATTGCATCCAGGTGCTGGGGTTGCCGGGCTGGGTGGCGGCGCTGGTGGCTATCGGGATCGGGGTGTTGGCGGGGTCGGTCAACGGGGTGATTATCACCCGCTTGAAGATCAATTCGTTTATCACCACGCTGGCGACGCTCTTTGTCTTTACGGGGTTGGTGCACGGGTTTTCCGAAGGCTATGCCTATACCAATATCCCGCGGGAGTTTACCTTTTTGGGGCGGCAGAAGTTTCTGGGGCTGTCGAATTTGTTCTGGGTGATGGCGGTGGTGCTGATGGCGATCCACTACATGTTTCGGTATACGGTATTTGGCCGTCGTTTGCTGGCGACGGGGGGGAATCTGGAGGCGGCGCGGCTGTCGGGGATCGATACGGATCGGATGGTGCTGATGTCACACGTGTTGTCGGGGGGCCTGGGCGCGCTGGCGGCGGTGTTGTGGGTGTCGCGGATGGGCTCGGCGCAGCCGGCGACGGGCAAGGACTGGCTGATCACCAGTTTCGCGGTGGCGATTGTCGGGGGGACGGGTCTGGCCGGCGGGAGTATTTCGGCGCTGGGGCTGTTGATGGGGGCGATCATCATCGTGCTGATCAAGAACGGGCTGGTGATGCTGGAAGCCAATGTCTATTACGAGCAGGCTTTTCTGGGGTCGATTATTTTGCTGGCGGTGGTAGTGAGCCGGGTGCGCGATATTTACAGCGAGCGGATCAAGGGGTAGGGGCCGTACCCATGCCTTTTTCAATGCTGCAAGTTGCGCCAGGGTTTGTGGGGGCGGTTTCAACTCAAAATCCGGTAGGACCAGAAATTTCAACAAAGTTGGTTGCCCTGTTGTTAATCGTCATCCTGTCGCGGTCTTGGCACCGGCAAGTGGCGTCAGGCCTGTTGGGCTTGCTCGCCGCTGGTCCCTCGTGTGCCATTGACTCGCTGGGCGTAGGCTGGCGGGGCGGCGGCGGCATTGCTCGGTGGACTCGGGCCGTGGCTGAGTCCAGGTTGGTGGCGCTGGATCAGGATTCGATCTGGACCTGGGACGTGCGGCCCAATAGCAACCTGGGACCGGGCACGATCGAGCGCGGGGGGTTTGCGTTGATACCGAGCGCTCTGTCCGGCGGGGAAGCCACCTTTCTCCCGGGTGCCGCGGTGCTGCACGACGGCGATGAGACGACGGCCTTCGCCCCGGACGACTTTGCCAACCGCTTCGGGGTGGAGCGGACCTCGCCGATCTTCATCGATCTGGGCGCCACGTTCCGCGTCAACCGCATCCGCCTCTTCCCGCGCCTGGACAGCGAGCACAAGCAGCTCTTTCCGCGCGCCTTCAGCCTGGCCACCAGCGCCAGCGCCGAGAAGGGGATCAACCTGTTGGAGAGGGACTTCAGGACGGTTTTCGACTTCTTCCCTTCCAATCCCAACCGCCAGCCCATAGTTGAACGGCGCTTCCCCAGCCGCGATGTCCGCTATATCCGTCTGCTGGTGCGCGAGAACCGCCGTTGGGAACTGGCTGAAACAGAGATTTACAGCGACGGTACCCTGCCCGCCGGTGAGTTCGTATCAGTGCCGATTCTCGCCACCCAGGGGCCGCGTCCGCTGTGGGGCAAGGTGCGCTACGACGGCGGGGATATCCAGGACCTGCCGGTGACGGTGCAGACGCGCTCGGGGCCGGATCGGACACCGCTGCACTACTATCGCCTGACCGGTATCGGGTCCGCTCGGGAGCGGGTGAGTTCGGCGACCTGGACGCGACTGGATTCGGTCGAACAGGGCCCGATCGTCCGCAATCCCGCCTGGAGCGCTTGGGAGACGGTGACCGACGGCCAGGTGCGGTCGCCGGGCACCATGCCCTACATCCAATTTCGCCTTCTGCTCAACGAGCCCGGTATTGTGATCAAACGGCTGATCATCGAATATCTGAATCCGCCCATCGCCGAGCGGCTGGAGTCCGAGATCACCCCCTTGATCGTCAACGCCGGTCACGATACGGTTTTCACTGTCTCGCTGCGCACCCGGATCCGTCGCCTGCGTACCGACGGATCGCTCTTGCCCGACGGGGATACGGGATTTCAGGGTATCCGCATCGAGACCGCCGCCCGGATTACCCGGATAGAAAAGGTTCTGGTCGATGATCGCGAAGTCGAGTTTTCGGCTTCGTATCCCCCGGGGACGGAGATCCGCTTGCGGCGCACCGTGTTGCAGGACGGTACTTTTATTCAAGTTGTGCTGCGCGGCACGGTCTTTCGCGACGCGACGCGCTTCGATGTGCAGGCCATCGACCGACGGCTGGTTGACGGGCGTTTGCTCACGGTTAAGCAATCGGCGCGCGAGCAGGACGTCGATCCGCTCTCGGTGGGGGGGAGTCTGGTTGTGCGGGTAAAAGACGAAGGGGGAAAATTGCCGCTTTTGAACCAGATCCAGACCAGCGGCGGGGTCTTTACCCCCAATGGCGATGGGGCCAACGACGCGTTCACCGTTTCCTATGTGCTGCTCAAACTGACGCAGCCGGTCGCTGCGCAGTTGGGTATCTACGACTTGGGTGGACGCCGCATCAGGCAGCTGGCGGTTGGGCGGGTGTCCAGCGGATCACGGTCGCACGTCTGGGATGGTCGCGACGAAGGGCGGCGGCGGGTACTGCCCGGGCTATATATCTGGCGCTTGCGCCTGGCAGCCGATGCCGGCGCGGTGGAGCGCCAGGGCGTCGTGGGGGTGGCGTACTGATGGGGGGGCGGATTTTGCTCTGCGCGACGATGCTCTGCGCCGTGGCGAGTGCCCAGGAGGGATATGTGCTGGAGGGGCAGAGGGTCCTCGTTGAGAGCATGGAGCAGTGGGAGGCCTGGCAGGCGCCGGCGGGGGTCCACGTGATCGAGCCCGACGGCACCGTGCGGCCGCGCTTCCTGCGGGCCGATATCAACGCGGTGGCCGATGCCGGCCTGTTCAGCCGGGTCGAGATCGAGGGCGATACGCTCGTGGGGGGGGTCAGTGGGGCGGGCAGCAACCTGGAGACGGCTGTCAATATCATCGACGGCGACGAGCGCACCTTTTGGGAACCCGATGCGGAGGACGAGATCGACAACTGGTATGTGGAGATCGATCTGGGCCGGGCTACGGTCGTCCAGCGCATCGTGGTGCGCTTCGCCGCAGAGGGCGATCCATTCCTCAAGTTCCGCGTCATGGTCTCGGACGGCCGCAAGACATTCGGCCGGTCGCTGCGCAGGCGATTCTTCCGCATCGGCCAGGTGATCCACCTCAACAAGGACCAACGCGAATTCGTCTTTGCAGTGGAGCCCATCCGACCGGTGCCGGCGGGGGTCGTGGGAGAGGTGGTCCAGTTCGTGCGGATCGACGCGACCGCCAGCGACGGGCCGCGCGGTACCGAAGTCACCGCCGACGAATACGCCTTCTTGGTTGCGGCGGACCAGGGGGCCATCGACTATTTCAGGGTGACCACCACCGGACGCGAAATACCCGTCCTGCCCGCAACCTATGTCCTCCTGTCCGCAGCCGAGCGCGGACCGGTGCGCTACTACCGCCGCGAGCGCCCCCGCTTAGCCGAGGTTGAAGTGTGGGCCCTGGGGGACAATGTCGTCGCCCTGACCCAGCGCGCCCTCTTTGAGGACCAGCAGTTCTATTCCAACTTCCTGCGTCGCCAATTGACCGATGGGTTGCACTCTTCCTCGTTTGACCTCAAGGTGTACAATCCGCTCAGGAATACCAACCAGCTCGGCATCGATCTGGGCGCCAAATACTGGATTGACAGGGTCAGAATGGTCAGTCCGCAGGATCCGCTGGTGGCCTACCAAGTGCGGATATCCGACGGTGCGCTCGACCCGGCCGGCCAACTCGTCTGGACCACCTTCGACGAACGCCTCAACCCCGACTCCTACCTGCAGCTCGAAGAGGCCTTTCCCCCCCGGGAGGTGCAACATATCGAGTTGCGTCGCCTGGACCTGGTCGGTTCCACTGCGGAGCAGGCGACGCTGAGCGAGGTCCAGGCCTATGGCGAGGGCTATGTGTCGGAAGTAAGTCTGACTTCGCCGCTGATCAAACTGGAGCAGACGCGTATTTTTTCCACCGTCGAATGGGAGGGACGGGCTCCGCCGGGCACCCGACTCGAGGTGCGGACGCGCTCGGGCGACGATCTACTGACGCTCACCCGCTACTACGACCACTTCGGTCGCGTGATCAGCGAGGACCGCTGGGTCAATATCCGCAACGAGGACTACCGCGGTCCGGTGGTGGTGGAAGAGTTCCCGGGGCCGCGTTGGAGCAACTGGAGTGAGGTCTACAGCCAGAGCGGCGAGCTCTTCAAGTCGCCGAATCCCAGGCGGATGGTCCAGGTGCAGGTGCGGCTGTTGAGTCGCGATCCTCTGCACGCGGCGCAGATCAGCCAGTTCCAGCTCAATTTCTCCGCCCCGCTCGTCGACCAGGCCACAGCCGAAATATGGCCCGTGCGCGGTCTCGAACCAGGCGAGGAACACGAATTCACGCTCTACTGGCAACCGCGCTTCGCTCCGGCCGATCCCGGTTTCGACCGGGTCGTGCTGCGGTCCTCCGCCTCGGCGCCGCTGGAACTCATTGCCGTGCAACGCGGCAGCGATTTCGCCTTGCGTGGCGGGGTTGGGATACCCTTATGGCCCGGAGATCTCGAATTGAGCCAGCCAGAGCCGAGCGTGCTGGAGCTGGTTTTTCCCGCGGTGGTGCGTGGGGGCGAAACGGTCTACGCCATGCGCTTCCGCACGCGGATTTTCCTCAACAGCACGATTTTTTCCCTGAATCTGGCCAATAGTCTCAGACCCGGCGTTGAGCAAACGGCCAGCGCCGGCGACGTGGGGGCGGTGGCCCCGAGCCAATCGCTGGTGGTGGTCGCCGATTTGCGGCGGGCGTCGCTATTGGCCGACCCGGGCGTCGCCCCGCGCGTTTTTACCCCCAATGGCGATGGGATCAACGACGAGACCGCGTTGCGCTTTTCGGTGTTTCGCCTGGAGGGGCCGGGGATCTTTGCGGTGGGCATCTACGACCTGGCCGGGCGCCGGGTGCGCGATTTGTCCTTTGCCCGTCAGCGCGCCAGCGGCGAGCATCGGGTGGTCTGGGACGGCCGCGACGACGGGGGTCGCCTGCAAGAGCCGGGCATCTATCTGCTGCGCGTTGGCTTCGGCACCGATGCCGGTGAGGCTCCGCCTTTCACCGCATCGGTATCTCTGGTCCATTGAGAGGTGCGATGCGATCATACTGGGTGGTGGTAGCAGCGGTCCTCCTACTCGTGCAAGCAGCGCCGGGGCAATACTGGGCGGCGCTGAATGAGCGTGGGTTGACTGGCGACGGCATCCCGCGCTTCGAATCCTCCTTCGCAGTGCCCCAACTGCACAAGTGGTACGGTCCGCGCCAGCTCTACGAGACCTATGCTCAGCCCTGGTACGCCAGGGATACCTTCTACGCCAAAGGCGATTATCGGCACTTTGTGGACCGGTTGCTGGAAGGTGCCCAGTGGTATGACCGCTTCGGTACTGCGCTGGGACGCGGCTGGCAGGTCTACAGCTGGACCCAGGCCCAGTCGGCACCCCGGGGCAGCAGCATCCGCAAAAGGCCGGCCAGCGGACTCGGGCGCAATGTATATGCCGGTTTTTTCAGCCGGCTGGTTATTGCCTCCGACGGCGACAGCCGCAGCTCTTATCGCCTGATGGTTGGCGACGAGATCTACACCAGTTTTACGCCGCTGACCTTTTACAAGCCGCGTTTCAACGGCATGCGGCTCGACTACGCCGCCGACACTCACCGCGCCAGCCTGATCCTGTCGCGGCCCAGCGAGCCCGACCGTGATATGCGCACCGACGTGACCCACGTGATGGGCGGACACGCCGAGTGGGGCGGCGATTTGCGGCTCGGCATCACCTATGTCAGCGCCCACAACGCCAATACCAAGGACGGCTTTGCCAGCGGCAATCCCATGCACGGGATCCTCACCTCGCGTCAGAACCAGGGGTTGCAAGACCTGTGGATCAGCATCCGCGACGATTCTCCCGCCGACGGTCGCGGTGGGCCGGTGGTGTTTTCCTATGATCTGGTGATGGTGGATACCAGCGGCCAGGAGATCCGCGGCAGCGAAATCGGCCTGCTGCCCGTTGTCGAGGGCGGGCGCACCGAGGGCAGTTCGCTGATCGCCGACGGCTCCGAGCGGATCGTGCTGCACTACGACCTGAGGGAGATCAGCGGAGATCTCAGATCGATCAACTTGCGCCGGTCCGCCGTCGAGCTATCGCTGGCCAACGACTATCGGGTCGAGATGGCTTCCAACCTGCAGACCGATGGCGAGCGCCGCAACCCCGAGCCGGTCTTCCTTACCTTCGACCGGGCTGCGGGCAATGTCGGCGACCGCAGCAATAGCACCGTGCTGCGGGTCGACTACGCACTGCCCACCGCCAATGAGCTGGCCGGCGTCAATTGGAATCTCGTCGATTGGAAGGGGCTGTCGCTCAGGGGCGAATTGGTCGTCAACCGCCGGCACGGTTTTTATCCCAGCCCCAATATCTCGCGCGGCTACCACGCGGTGGACGAGGCGACGGCGGCCCACTCGACGCTGTTCTACCGCCGCTACCCCTGGATCTTCTACGCCGAGGCCTTTTCGCTCGACGACAGCTATGCGACCAGCTACTGGCTGACCGAAGCC
>JAYYUU010000240.1:0-8889 GCA_036343835.1 Candidatus Latescibacterota bacterium
CTTCTGTTCAGCACCTTTACACCCAATCTGATTGTGGGTCATTAGAGAAACATCGGTGCTACTAAGGAGCCGTCTCTTAATCACCTCCGCGGCACGTTGGCCGGCCGAGGCCCCCCCGTCGCCCAATCCAACAGCTCCACCGTGTGCACCACCGGCACCTTAACCCCCCCGGCGATCTGCTCCATACAGCCAATATTCCCCGCCGCCACCACCTGCGGCGCCACCCACTCGATATGCTCAGCTTTGCGCTTTTGCAGCTGTTGCGCCATCTTGGGCTGGAGCATATTGTAGGTGCCGGCGCTGCCGCAGCAAATATGCGCCTCGGGCACCTCGACGACCTCGAAACCCGCATCGCGCAATAGCTGTCGCGGCTCTTCCACGACCTTCTGTCCGTGCTGCAGCGAACAGGCGTCGTGATAGGCCACCTTCAACCCCGTCGCGTTTTTCGCCTCGCCCAAACCCAAATCGGCCACCACCTCTGAAACATCCCGGACCAGCGCCGTCACCGCCTTCGCCTTATCGGCCCACTCCGGGTCGTGGCGGAAGATATAGTCGTATTCTTTAACCGCCGTGCCGCAACCCGAAGTATTGAGCACAATCGCATCCAGGCCCCCCTCCTCCAACTCCCGGTGCCACACTTCAATATTGTGCTGCATCAGCTTATGGCTGCGTTTGCGCTCGCCCATGTGAAAAGTCAGCGCCCCGCAACAGCCCATATCCTTGGGGATCACCACCTCGGCGCCCAGCCGGGTCAACAACCGCAC
Source organism: Candidatus Latescibacterota bacterium (assembly GCA_036343835.1). Lineage (GTDB taxonomy): Bacteria > Latescibacterota > UBA2968 > UBA8231 > UBA8231. The sequence continues at coordinate 765 of JAYYUU010000240.1, forward strand.
CGTCGCATCGTTGATCTGCGGCCCCAGCACCTGCTGGGCGCAACCGGTGAGCAAGGCGACGCGCAGGCGTTTTTCTCCCTCGGCGGGCACGACCCCCGGCTTGGCGATTACAGCCGGCTGCGGCAGGCGCTTCGGCGCCATAGCGAGCAACGGGCGCATATTCTTCGGCAACAACCAGGAAAACACCCGCCCAAGACCCGACATCTTCAGCGCAAAGCGCAAACGACCGGGATGCGGCAACATCCGCGTCAGCATCGCGCGGAGCAAGCGGTCCGTAAAAGGGCGCTTGACCAGCTTATCCAACCGCGGGCGCGCTTCTTCTAACAAGCGCGAGTAGTCCACCCCGCTCGGACAGGTCGTCTCGCAGGCCAGACACCCCAGGCAATTGTCGATATGCTCGAGCGTCTTGCGACTGGCTTTGACGCCCTCTTCGAGCACGTTTTTGATCAGATAGATCCGCCCGCGCGGCCCTTCCAGCTCGTTGCCGGTCAGCAGATAGGTGGGACAGGTCGCATTGCAAAAGCCGCAGTGCACACAGGCGCGCAAGATCTCTTCAGAGACTTTGACGTCGGGATCTTCCAGCAAATGGGGAGCGATATCGGTGTGCATCGTCAGTCCAACTCGCCGCGAAGCCAGCGCGCCAGCGCCTTGTCGGGCGCGCCGATCTCGTCTAGCGAAGAATAGAAATAATCCCGCCAACCCGCTTCGGGCAAACCCGTGAACAACATCAGATTGAGCGGATAGTCTTCCGAATCGGTGCAGCGGCGAAAGTCGTCGCGAAAGAGAAAGGTCTTCTTGCCCCGGGCGATCGCCGCCCCCAACTCGACCATCACTCCTTCATCGGGCGGCGTGCCATTGACGATGGCGAAGGTCGCATCGGACTCGAAGACATCGCGCAAATCGGCCTGGCCGACCTTATAGGCCCAACCCGCCTGGGAAAAGTCGATCTGATTGTTGCGGGCAAAAGGCTCCCAGACCTCGGCGCCCAACCCTTCGAGCGCGGCGACAAAGGATGGCAGGAGCTGCTCCTTCCACTGGGCGGAAAAACCATAGGGGCTGGCGAGGTAGATTTTCTTTTTCACTCGTCGGGCTCCCCAAGCCCTATTTCCATTTCTTTGCGAATTGCCGCTAGATCACGAGCGAAATCTTCTGCATTTTCGACTCCAGGCCTAGGCAGTGAAGCCAATAATCCGGGAAGATCCCCTAGCCTCTTGCCCTTAGGAGCTGAAACTGTCTCGTCCGCAGACTTTTTTTTTAGCTGGCGTATTATTCATATATAAATTCCGAATGTCAGCCGAAGTTATATAATCTTATTCTTAAATTATGTCAACGTCAGCTATTTACGTAAATTCTCCTCCATAGTATTATGATGGAAATATCACGGATAATGTAGATGAAGATTCCACCCGAAATAATGCAAAATAATATTCCCCTCGCCCCCCAGACCACCATGCACCTGGGCGGCCCGGCCCGCTACTTCGCCGAGTGCACATCCGTCGCCGAGATCCGCACGGCGCTGGAATGGGCGGCGGCTGAAAATCTGCCCGTGCAAATCCTCGGCGGCGGCAGCAACGTGCTCTTCCCCGATACCGGCTACTCTGGCCTGGTGCTCAAAGTCGCGCTGAGCGGCATCGAGTTCGCCGACGCCACCGCCACCGTCGCCGCCGGCGAAAACTGGGACCCCTTCGTCCAGCAATGCGTCGAACGCGGACTGGCCGGCGTCGAATGCCTCTCGGGTATCCCCGGCCTGGTCGGCGCGACGCCGATCCAGAATGTCGGCGCCTACGGCCAGGAAGTGCAAGACACCATTATTGCAGTACAGGCACTCGATCGCGAAAACCTGGCAGAAGTCACCTTCACCAATACCCAATGCCGCTTCGCCTACCGCCAGAGTCGCTTCAAAGCCGGAGACCGCGACCGCCATATCATCACCGCCGTAACCTATCTCCTCGACCCCAGCGGCCAGCCGCAGATCCGCTACCCCGAATTGCGCCGCCATATCGGCGATGAACTCGATGGCCTGGCCCCCGGTCGCCCCGCACTATCCGCCGTGCGCAATACCGTGCTCAAACTCCGCCGCAATAAGTCCATGGTCATCGACCCGCAAGATCCCAACGCCCGCTCGGTCGGCTCCTTCTTTTTGAATCCAGTGATCACCGCCGGCGCCTTCGCCACCATCGAGCAGCAACACCCCGACGTCCCCCACTTCCCCGCACCCGACGGCGTCAAAGTCCCCGCCGCCTGGCTCGTCGAACAAGCCGGTTTCCACAAGGGTTTAAAAAGGGGCGGCGCCGGCATTTCGGACCACCACGCGCTGGCTCTGGTCAACCGCAGCGGCACCACGCGCGAAATCCTCGCCCTGGCCGCCGAAATCCAGGACGCGGTAGAAACGACCTTCGGCATCCGCCTCGAACGCGAGCCCGTGCTGATAGAGGAAACTTGAGCCGGCCAGCCGTTTGGCGACGTTGAGCTACCAGTAGCCCAACGCATCTTCAAAAATCGCCGCCAACTCCTCGGCCCCGGCCGCCCGCGGCGAGAGCTTGGTCACCCGGTGCTGCGGCAAAGTGCCCTCGACCAGCGCCGCGATATGCTCGGAGCCATACCCCAGCGCGCTCAAGCCATTGGGCATCTCCAGCTCGCGCATAAATTCAATAATGCGATCGGCTAAAATAGCACCCGCATCCCCGTCTTTGGCCCCCGCGACATCGGCTCCCAAAACTTCCGCCGCCCGCAAGTGCCGGTCGGCACAGGCCGACCCTGTAAAGCGAAAGACCGCCGGCGCATTGACGATCACCGCAATGCCGTGCGGCACCAGCGGATAGTCCACATCGTAACCCGGAGGCACATAGGTCTTCACCATCCCCGCCACCGGATAGGACATCCCGTGCGGCAGATGCACCCCCGCATTGCCAAAGCCAATCCCCGCCAAAGCCGCCGCCAAACTCATCTGCCCCCGCGCCTGGTCATCACCGGGATCCGCCACCGCCCGGGGCAAAAACTCCGCCATCAACTTAAGCGCCTCCAACGACCACAGATCGCTGATCGGATTCGACCCCTGATAGGCGGGCCGCAACTGCGGTCGCTCGGGCCGAGGTCGCTGATCAAAGGGAATCGCCGTATACGACTCCAGCGCATGCGACAGCACATCCAACCCGGTCGAGGCCGCCACCTGCGCCGGCATCGACCGCGTATTGTCCGGATCCACCAATCCCAGAGTCGGCTTCAAATAACGGTGCGCAATACCGGTCTTGGCCTTCATCTCGACCAGATCGAATATCGCCACCCCCGTCGTCTCGCTCCCCGTCCCCGCCGTCGTCGGAATCGCAATCAACGGCTTGAGCGGCCCCGGCACCGGCAAGCCCTTGCCGATCGGCGCGTTGACATAGTCGAGAAAATCAGCCGGATAACTAGTATACAAATTCGCCACCTTAGCCGTATCCATCACCGACCCCCCTCCAACCGCAACAAACCCATCAAACCCCCCTTCCTCCGCAAACGCAATCGCCGCCTTAAACGACCCATCCGTAGGCTCGACCCGCACTCCATCAAAAAGCGCATACCCAACCCCTTCCCCTTCAATCGCTTCCAACGCCGTCTGCACCGGCGCACGCTCCTTCAAATTAGAATCCGTCAACACCATCACCCGCTCCAATCCCCGATCCTTCAAATCCATCCCCACCTCCCGAGTAATCCCCACCCCAAAGCGGATATTAGAAGCCGCCATCTCAAATGCCGTATCGCGTTCCATCTCTCTCTCCTCTCAAATTTCTGCTCTAAGGGAACCCAAATCCCCCTCCATGTCAACACGCCTTGCGCCCATTTTCCCCCCTTGCTAAACTTCCACCTACCATTCTATAAGTCCCGCGATAACTGCAGAACTTGCCGAGGGCTGCCCTCGGGCCGCCCGTCCACCCGCAGCAAGAGCTTCTAATACCAGCGATTAAAAGGACTCGTTCATGTCTGCACCCCTCCCCAAGGGCATGCTCACCCCAGCAACCCTAACAGAAAAAATCCACTCCGGCGAAATCGACACCATCCTCGCCGTCTTCCCCGACCTCTACGGCCGCCTACTAGGCAAACGCATCACCAGCGACTTCTTCTTAGACCAAACCGCCACCGCCGGCATGCACGCCTGCGACTACCTCCTCACCGTCGACATGGAAATGGACGTCGTCGAGGGCTACGACTTCGCCAACTGGAACAAAGGCTACGGCGACTTCCACTGCACCCCCGACTTCGCCACCCTGCGCCAGATCACCTGGCTCGACCGCACCGCCCTCGTCCTCTGCGACCTCCAGACTGACAACGACCACCAACCCATCCCCGTCGCCCCCCGCACCTTACTCAAAACCCAGCTCGCCCGCCTAGCAGAACTTGGCTACACCGCTAAGGGCGGCTCCGAACTCGAGTATTACCTCTTCAAAGACTCCTACGAAACCGCCCGCGACAAACACTACGAGAACCTCGAACCCTTCGGCTGGTATCTCGAAGACTACCACACCTTTCAAGCCACCAAAGAAGAGCCCATCAACGCCAGCGTCCGCCGCCATATGAACGAAAGCGGCATCCCCGTGGAATTCAGCAAGGGCGAGTGGGGCCCCGGCCAGCACGAACTCAACCTGCGCTACGCGGAGGTCCTCGCAATGGCCGACCGCCACGCCATCTACAAACAGGGCTTTAAAGAAATCGCCTGGAGCCAGGGGCTCGCCGTCTCCTTTATGGCCAAGTGGCGCAGCGACCTGGCCGGCTCGAGCATGCATCTGCACCTGAGCCTGTGGGACGAAAAGGGCCAGAGCGCCTTCGCCGGTGGCGAGCAATCGGATACCTTCCGCCACTTCTTAGGCGGCTGGATGCAACACGCCCGCGCCATCGCCCCCTACTACGCACCCAATCCCAACTCCTACAAGCGCTACGCCTACCAGTCCTGGGCCCCGACCCGCATCGCCTGGAGCCGCGACAACCGCACCGCCGGGTTCCGGATCGTCGGCAGCGGCGACTCGCAGCGCATCGAATCGCGGCTGCCCGGCGCCGACGCCAACCCCTACCTGGCCTATGCCGCGGCTTTAGCCGCCGGAATCGATGGTCTGCAAAACAAAATCGAACCGCCGCCGATCTGCGCCGGCGATGTCTATCAGGCCCAAGACCTGCCCACCGTGCCCGCCAACCTCACCGAGGCCACCGACGAATTGGATCAGAGCGCCGCATTGCGCAAAGCCTTCGGCGACGAGGTCGTCGATCACTATGTCCACTTCTTCCGCACCGAGCAGCACAAATTCGACGAGGCGGTGACCTCCTGGGAGCGCGCGCGCTATTTCGAGCGCGGCTAATGACCATGACTCGACCCAAAATCGGCATCACCACCTATGGCCGCGATGAAGCGGACAGCTTCTCGCTGCCGGCGGGTTATGTCGACGCGGTGCGGCGCGCCGAAGGCACGGCCCTGCTCCTGGCTCCGGGCGACGAATACGCGCTGGACAGCCTCGACGGCTTGGTCCTAGCCGGAGGTGGCGACCTCGACCCCGCACACTACGACGGTCCGTCGCATCCCGCCATCTACATGACCGACGCCGAACGCGACGACACCGAACTCGCGCTTATCCACCAGGCCATCAAACGCGCGCTGCCGACCCTGTGCATCTGCCGCGGCCTGCAAGTCCTCAACGTCGCACTCGGCGGCACGCTCATCGCCCATCTGCCCGAGGCCGTCGGCCCGCGCGTGGTACACCGGGTCCCACCGCACAATCCCGCCTGGCACCGCGTTGTAATCGAGTCCGACACCCGGCTCGCGGCGATCATTGGCGACACACTGAGCCCGGGCGCCTCCTGGCACCACCAGGCCGTCGACCGCGTCGGCGCAGGGCTGCGCATCGCAGCCCGGGCAGCAGACGGCACCGTCGAAGCCCTCGAGTTACCCGACCACCCCTTTCTCATCGCCGTGCAATGGCACCCCGAAATCACCGCCGCCGACCAGCCCGACCACCAGGCCCTTTTCGACGCGCTGGTGGCGGCGACGCTAACGTTGGAGACCGCATGAGACTCGCGGACAAAGTCGTCCTCATCACCGGCTCGGGCTCGGGCATAGGCCGCCAGACCGCGCTGGCCTGTGCCCGCGAGGGGGCGCGCATCGTCGCAGTCGACATCGACGCAGCCACCGCTGACGAGACGGCCGCTGCCGTCGCCGGGCAGGACGGTCGGGCCATCGCCGTCCAAAGCGATATTTCCCGCGCCGCCGACTGCGAGTGCATGGTGCAACGCGCCGAAGAGACCTTTGGCCGCCTCGACGTGCTCTTCAATAACGCTGGCATCTCTCATATCGACGACGACGACGCCATCAATACCGAAGAAGACGTCTGGGATCTGACGATGGCGGTCAACCTCAAGGGCGTCTTCCTCGGCTGTAAATACGGCATCCCGGCCCTGCGGCGCACCGGCGGCGGCGCGATTATCAACACCGCCTCCTTCGTCGCCCTGCTCGGGGCCGCCACCCCACAACTGGCCTATACCGCCAGCAAGGGCGGTGTGCTCGCGCTGACCCGCGAGCTAGCTGTTGTCCACGCGCGCGAAAACATCCGCGTCAACGCGCTCTGCCCCGGACCCCTGCGCACCGAATTGCTGATGAAATATCTCGATACCGAGGAAAAGCTCAACAGGCGCCTGGTCCACATCCCGATGGGCCGCTTCGGTGAGGCCGAGGAAATCGCCCGCACCGTGGTCTTTCTGGCCTCGGACGACGCCTCCTATATCACCGGTACGTCCTTTGTCGTCGACGGCGGTATCACCGCCGCCTATGTCACCCCGGAGTAGGACTCATGTCGACCACCATCCCCTATAAATACAATATTCGCCTAGACGACAGCATCGAACGCAGCTTCACCCTGCAGCTCGAGGCCAGACAGGCCATAAGCTCGCCGTTGGGAATCTACATGGTCACCAGCGGCTGCCCGATCATGAACAAGCTGCGCCCGATGGTCCGCTTCCATCCGCCCTTCGCCACCATTGCCGAGACCGCCTCGCCACGTATCTGATGGCCCAGTACTTCCGCAAAAAGCGCGGGCTCGAACCCGACTGGGACCTCAGAAACCTGGCCCTTATCTACGAAGATATCCAGCGGGTCAACAACAGCTTCCCGAAGCGCCTCGACGAAATCGAATCGCGCGACGCCAGCGCCAATGCCCTGGTCATCCTCGACTGCTTCGCCAGCCAGGTCGCCTTCTCCATCGACGCGGAGGATCTGGGGGAATTCGCAGTGTTTTTTGCCCCCTATCTGCAAAAGGACAAAAAGTGGACTACGCCGCCATAATCTTCGACCTCGACGGCACTCTGCTCGACACCTTAGAGGACCTGGCCGACTCGATGAACGCCGCCCTCAAGACAGGGGGCTACTCAGTTCATCCAATAGATGCCTATCGCTACTTCGTCGGCGACGGCATCGAAAATCTGGTCCGCCGCGCCCTGCCCGAATCCTCCCGCGACGCCGCGACCGTCGCCCGCGGCAAAGAGGCCATGGACGCCGAATACGGCCAACGCTGGAACGCCAAGACCAAACCCTACCCCGGCATCCCCGAACTCCTCGACGAACTAACCCGCTGCAAAATGCCGATGGCCATCCTCTCCAACAAACCCGAATCCTTCACCCTGCTGACCGTCGACGAACTCCTCGCCCACTGGACCTTCGCCCCCATCCGCGGCGCCCGCCCCAACACCCCGCGCAAACCCGACCCCACCGGCGCCCTGGCCATCGCCGAAGAGCTCGGCCTATCTCCCGCCGAATGCCTCTACTTAGGCGACACCGACACCGACATGAAAACCGCCACCGCCGCCGGCATGTACGCATTAGGGGCAACCTGGGGTTTCCGTCCCGGCGAGGAACTGCAACGGAGCGGGGCGCAGGTACTCATTGACGAACCGACAGATCTCTTGGACCTGCTGTGATACATGGCGGAACTCAGGTGACCAATGACAAGTGATGAAACTATTGGACCTGCTGTGAAAAGTGAGTATTATACAACTCGATCTTTTACCTCTGCGAGTTCAATTCCCCGCTGCTTGCGCTATTAAGGAATTGGTAACCGTTCACACCTTTCAGAGATGCCTATAACACTGTGGACACTTTTTATTGGAATTT